>JAGKXA010000380.1 GCA_021151615.1 Cellvibrionaceae bacterium
TTATATCGCTTGTACTGCCAAATTCCGGGTGATGATTATCGCCCAGGTTTTCACCAGTCAGATTAAAACGCACATTTTTACCCAGTTGTTTGCCCAGGTTTAAGGTCCAGCGAATATAGGAATCGGTAGTGGCGAGTTGAGCGACATAGGTAGCGCTGGTATCCAGCGTCCATTGGTTGCCCAGATTATAAAAAATGGCGAGGCCAGCCTGATGTCGTGGATACAGCAACTCTGCCGTTTTTTGCGCGGCCTCTGGTGTATCCAATTTTAAATCCAGATAGGAATAGGTCAGCGTTATGGTCATGGTGTCAGTTGCCGACCATTGGCTCGCCATTTCAATTCCGCGCGTAGTGCCTTGCATATTGTTGGTAAATTGGATGGGAATAAATACGTGCGGTGGGTCGATATTATTGATAACGACACGCGGCGTTTGCACACTGGTGGTCATCAGGTTTTGGTAATCATTATAAAAACTGCTGAGATCAAGCGAGAGCTTGGAATTTATCTGTTGGCGATAACCCACTTCGTAGGCGACTAATTCTTCCGCTTTAAAATTATCATTGGGTTCTATCGCAATACGTGCGCCAGCGCCGGTGGCCAGAGTGCTGGTCAGGTCTTCTTCAATAGCAGTTGGTGTGCGCACCGCGCGCGAAATAGCGGACCAAAATGTTTGCCGGTTATTGGGTTGCCATTGCAAACGAATATTGGGTTGGGTTTCGTAACCGGAAAAATTGTTGTGCTCAAATTTGGAGCCCAGGGTTAAAAACCATGTGTCGGGTTTGAGCGTAATTTTGTCTTGCACAAAAAAACTGTACACCTGATCACGCCGTTTTTGCGGTGTAAATTCCACATTGCGATTACCCTGCTTGTCGTCGCTGAGTAAACGCAGCCCGCCCCCGAGAATAAATTCGTGAATTCCCTGTGGTGCGAAATTGTATTGCGCATCCAGATCATAGGTTAGTCGGTCATCAATAAAATTAAACGGTTCGTCGCGTTTGGCCCAATCGATATAGGCTTGCAACGAAAATTGCGCGTAATCAGCACGCGTTTCCGTCCAGCGCCCCAACAGGTGCGCACCTTCATAGCGAATGTTTTGTTCTTTTACCGGCATAAAGGGCGCGGTTAATGAATAGTCCACACGCTTTTGTTGTGTGTCAGTGCGGTAGGCGTCGCCTTGCAGGGTAAATTTATCGCCCCAGTCAGTGCGGAAACCGCTGCGCCAGCCATCCCATTCATCAAATGTATCGCCACCACCGGGTTTGTAGGATGCGTCGCGCTGGAATGCCTTGGCATAGATGCGATAGCTGCCGTTGTTGCGTAGCTGGCCGCCCTGGCGAAGGCTCACTGTGCCTTGCTCTTCATTACCGTAAAGCGCGCTGACGAATGCGCCCTGGGTGTCGCGGCTGTGTTTGGTGATGATATTGATCACGCCGTTGACCGCATTGGCCCCCCAGATGGTGCCGCCGGGACCGCGAATAACTTCGATGCGCTCTACATCCTCCAGCATTAATTCATCTGCTTCCCAGAGGGTACCGCCGAATACCGGGTTGTAAATACTGCGCCCATCAATCAAGACCAGTAATTTATTAGCGAGGGTGCTGTTAAAGCCGCGAATGCTAATGGCCCAGCTATTGGAATCGGCGCGCGCCACTTGTACGCCGGGAACCATGCGCAGGGCATCGGGGATAGTGGTAACGCCGGAGCGTTGGATATCTTCGCTGGTGACAACGTAAATGGCGGCGGTTGCTTGTGCTATGGACTGATCTTTTTTGGCTAAGCTGACAACGCGTACTTCAAGGAGTTGTTCGAGTGAGAGGTCAAAATAGTTGTCGCTTGCGATGCTGTTTGATGCGACAAGCGCTGCTACCGCAGCGGTGAGTAGCCGGGGGCGTGTCAGCTGATTGCTCTGCGTTCGAAATGTGTACATGGGCTATATCCGCAGGAAGAACCAGACTCCGCTGATTGAACTGTGTACAGCACATAATAGCCCAATTTTTTGTACGTGTTTTTATATTGAACAACTTTGCGAAGCCCAGCAATTATCGCGGTTTGCGCCTGTTACTAATCACTCATACACAAAGTTATTCACAGCTTTTGTGGATAG
>JAGKXA010000141.1 GCA_021151615.1 Cellvibrionaceae bacterium
TGCCGAGCGTGTGCTCAAACACCCGGCGGTCGCTAGCAAAAATTTCCTGATCACCATCGGCGACCGTTCGGTAACTGGTATGGTCGCGCGCGATCAACTGGTTGGCCCCTGGCAGGTTCCGGTTGCGGATGTTGCGGTAACCACTGTGAGCTACGACTCCTACGCGGGCGAAGCCATGAGCATGGGCGAGCGCACACCGGTTGCATTGCTGGATGCTCCTGCGTCCGGTCGTATGGCGATAGCGGAAGCGATTACCAATATCGCGGCAACCCGTATCGCAAAACTGTCTGATGTAAAACTGTCAGCCAACTGGATGTGTGCTGCTGGCCATAAAGGTGAAGAAGAAAAACTGTATCGCACCGTAGAGGCGGTTGGTATTGAGTTGTGTCCCGCGCTGGGAATTACAATTCCCGTTGGAAAAGATTCCATGTCCATGCGCACCGCGTGGAAAGAGGGTGATGAAAATAAAGCGGTTACTGCGCCGCTGTCATTGGTAATTTCTGCATTCTCTCCCGTAGTGGATGTGCGTCAAACCTTGACTCCACAACTTAGAACCGACCCTTTATCTACAGGCGGGGGTGATACCGATTTAATTTTGGTTGACCTCGGTAATGGAAAAAACCGTTTGGGCGGCTCTATCCTTGCGCAGGTTTACAACCAACTCGGTCAAACGCCTGCTGATCTTGATTCTGCCGATCAACTCAAAGGTTTCTTCAATGCAGTGCAAGCGAGCCTTGCTGCAAATGAATTGCTTGCTTACCACGACCGTTCTGACGGTGGTTTGTTTGCCACTGTTGCCGAGATGGCATTTGCCGGTCACACAGGTGTCAGCATCAATCTGGATGGCTTGGGTGCTGATTCACTTGCTGTTTTATTTAGTGAAGAAGCAGGTGCTGTAGTGCAAGTTACACGCGCACAATCTGCTGCAGTGCAAAAACGTTTTGTTGATGCCGGTTTGAAAGTGAATGTGATCGGCAGCTTGAATGCGGATGATTCATTACGTATTAGCGCAAACGGCAAAGTATTGTTCGATCAACCTCGCGCGCAATTGCAAGCGCTGTGGAGTGAAACCAGTTATCGCATTCAAGCGCTGCGCGATAACCCTGCCTGCGCTGAACAAGAATTTGCTGCTATCACCCAACCCAATCCTGGTTTGAGTGTGAAACTCAGCTATGACCAAAATGACGATGTTGCAGCACCATTTATCAACACGGGTGTGCGTCCTTCTATCGCAGTATTGCGTGAGCAAGGCGTGAATGGCCACGTGGAAATGGCGGCGGCATTTGATCGCGCCGGTTTCAAAGCAATAGACGTACACATGAGTGACTTGCTGTCCGGCCGCGTTACCCTTGAGCAATTTAAAGGCTTGGTAGCCTGCGGCGGTTTCTCTTACGGCGATGTGTTGGGCGCGGGCGAAGGCTGGTCAAAAACCATTTTGTTCAATAATAAAGTGCGCGATGAATTCGAGCGTTTCTTCCACCGCAATGACACTTTCAGTCTCGGCGTGTGTAACGGTTGCCAGATGATGTCCAACCTGAAAAACCTGATCCCCGGCGCCGATCATTGGCCGCGTTTTGTACGCAACCTGTCTGAACAATTTGAAGCGCGTTTCAGCCTGGTTCAAGTGCAGGAGTCTTCGTCGGTATTGTTCAAAGGCATGGGGGGTTCGCATATGCCGGTAGCGGTTGCGCACGGTGAAGGCTATGCCGAATTCGCCAATGCTGATGCCCTGAAAACCTGTAACGAAAGCGGTACGGTTGCGATGCGTTTTATCGACAACAACCTCAATGCAACTGAAATCTATCCGGCTAACCCGAATGGCTCGCCGTTAGGCATCACCAGCGTTGCCAGCAAAGACGGTCGCGTCACCATCATGATGCCGCACCCCGAACGGGTATTCCGCGCAGTAACCAATTCCTGGAAACCGGATGACTGGAAAGACGACGGCGCCTGGTTGCGCCTGTTCCGCAATGCGCGGGTGTTTGTCGGTTAATTATCTGCAATTGCTTAACGCAAAGGAGGCTTCGGCCTCCTTTTTTGTTTGCACTACTTTTTTATTGTAAAGAAAGTTACGTCTCTCCCTCCTCAAAAATCCTCATCTAATCCCCACCTTCCCCTCAAGTTTGGTTGCGTCGGTTTCTTTAATCTACGCAACACAGGTTCTGATAGGAATCTGTTAAGCCTCGGACTCAAAGGAGATATACCATGAATTCAAATTTATCAAATCAAGTAATAGATGCGCCGGATTTTGACGCTATCAAAAAAAAGCAGCAGGCTATGTGGGCATCCGGTAATTACGGCAAAGTGGGCAGCACTTTACAAATTACCGGCGAAACCCTGTGTGAAGCCATGGATTTAAGCAGCGGTGAAACTGTGTTGGATGTCGCTGCCGGTAATGGCAATGTGACTTTGGCGGCCGCACGTCGTTACTGTTTGGTGACTTCTACGGACTATGTGCAATCGTTGCTGGATCAGGGCCGGGGTCGGGCAGATGCTGATGGTTTACGTGTTGACTATCAACAGGCCGATGCAGAAAAGCTTCCCTTTGCGAATAACTATTTTGACAATGTGGTTTCTACTTTCGGTGTAATGTTTGCGCCCAATCAGGCACAGGCGGCGGCAGAAATGTTGCGCGTTTGTCGGCCTGGCGGAAAAATCGGCCTTGCTAACTGGACACCGGATGGATTTATTGGTCGCTTGTTTAAAATTGTGGGTCGCTATGTTGCCCCACCCGTAGGTGTGCAGTCTCCCGCAGCTTGGGGGACACAAGAGTTTTTACAACAACATTTCGGCGGTACAGCCGAAAAGATCGCGGTGACAACCAAGACCTATGTTTTCCGCTATTTATCTACTGAACATTGGTTAGATATTTTCCGAAACTACTATGGTCCAGTGCACAAAGCGTTTGCTGCGTTAAGTGGTGAACAGCAACAAGCATTGGCCCAGGATATTTCACAATTGATTGATGAATTTAATCTGGCGAAAGACGGTAGTGTGAAAGTGCCGTCGGCTTATCTGGAAGTTGTAATTATCAAAAAGTGCACGCAATGAAGCAAACCCAATAACATTGATGCATATTAATTGATTTTTTGAATAAAGACACAATGGGTCATTATGATCTATTGTGTACCATTCGATTTATAAGTGCGCACGTTGCAGGCCATCTGTTAATGCGGTTTGTAAAATGCTATCAACAAATGGAAATGCACTAAAAAAATGCAGCGCGCTTGCATCCGGCTTACGTGCTTTTACACGCGCACACCAATATTGCGTCTTTTTCATATCGCCTGACAATGCATGCGTAGCAGCGGCAATCATAAAAATTAAAAAATGTGCGCCTGGTGTAGAAGCAGCCTTTTCCGCCCAGTACACCGCATTGGGCAAGTCGCCTTGACGCAAATACGCAAAGGATTTTATGGCGTAATTTCCGTATAACAAAGGATCCAGCGGGCTTAAATGTAACGACCGTTCGGTATTTTCCAATGCTAATGTTGTTTGGCCCTGCATAACTTCACAAAAGGCTCGAGAATAATGCCCTTGCGCAAAATTGGGGCTAAGTGCAACAGATCTTTCCAGCCAGCCCAAACCTACTTCCGCTTCGCCGCTCAACCAAAAAGATCGCCCCATGTTGTAATTGGTAAATGGATCGAGTGAATCCAGCTCCACACTTTGTTCTGCTAGCCTGCGCGCATCGGATACGGCCTTATTGATATCCTGGTCGTAGCGTAAAAAAGCATCCTGGAAACGTGTAAAAGACAAACCAGCGTAAGCGCGTGCGAATTGTCCATCTTGATTAATGGCGCGGGAAAAATAATGCCCTGCACGTGCGTTATCCGCAGACGTAAAACGGAACATGTAGCGCAAGCCTAAATGATAATTGGCCCAGGCATCCAGGTTGTCTGATGAACGCAGGCTTGCCTCGCTTGCTTCATTCAGTGGAATATAAATTTCCAATGACGCCACTACATTGGCGATGATATTGCGACGAATTTCGTTGAGGGTATCTGGCATTGCCTCGAACCGCTCCGCCCATATTACGCCAGAGGTTTCGCAATCACTCAGTTCAACTGTAATAACCTGCATTGTTCCGAGTGACTCAATGGCGCCATATAAGGCGTAACGCAAGTTTAGCTGCTGACCAATTTTTTTTAAATCAGGAGTGGGTGAGCGAAATTGAAATGCGGTGCCGCGTGCAATAACCCTGAGCCAGCGTAAACGCGAAAGCGCTTGAATCAAATCGTGAGCCATAGCTTCAGCTATTACGGAATCCTGTTGATTGGAGAACAGGTTCTGAAATGGCAAAACAATAATTGAAGGCTTGCCCTGAATAATGGGCTCTGCTGGATTTAGTAGTAATGAAGGGGGCTGAGCAGGTTGTTGTAGTACCGAAGTAATCGGAACGGGATGATTAATTGCCTTCGAGTCGGCAACATTAATGTCTGCTACAAAACGAAAACCTCGCCCGCGTAAGGTTTTAATATAGCGCTGTTGGTCGCCATCATCCTGCAGTGCTTTTCTGAGGGATTTTACGCAGGTTGATACTGCAGAATCGGAAGTAAAGCGCCCGCCCCACACAGTATTAATAATGTTTTCTCTGGAAACTACCTGTTCCCGGTTTGTGATTAAAAACACCAATAAATCAAATACCTGAGGTTCAAGTGCAACTGCGGCTGTGCCTCGCCTAAGTTCCGCGATATCTGTATCCAGCGTAAATTGATCGAAGATAAATTTCATCGTGTAATCCTAATTGCCCACCTTTCGGGGGTCAACGTGCGGGAGGCTGGCAAGAGTTAGCGCTACAAAATATTACAAACATAACCACGGGTGGCGCGCACGCCAGTTTGTTTTTGTGCTTCAATAACTTACATTCCATTGGCAAGTTTGTTATGGTCTGCCACCGCACGGTTTGGCAGGCATCCAATGAACCCTGAATTACGAATAATGTCATAGGTAATGCTGTATGTATCTTTACATGTGGCACCCGCGGTTAAATCCGCACAATGTTTTATCTATACAGGCAGGTAACCCCATGAAACCGATATTGAAACACACAGCAGCTCGTTTAACCCTGATTGCGCTGGCCAGCCTGTTGGTTGCTGGTTGCTCAGTCACTAAAAAGCACGAAAAGGATGCGCAACTTAAAGCGGATAAGGAGGGGCTGTCGGTAGTCAAGGATTCCAAATTTGATGGCACTTTTATTGCGCCCAATGCGCAATTTGTACAGTACAAAAAATTATTTGTTGAGCAGTTGGATATGACGGATGTGAAAATCCGTAAACAGTCTAGCACTAATTTTACTAGTGATACTCCCTGGGAGTTGAGCGACAATGATCGTCGCTATTATCAGGAACGTTATACGGAAGCACTGATGAATAACCTGATTGTCGACGGTCGTTATTCCACCGCGATGCAAGCAGGTGCTGATGTCATGACCGTACGCGCTAAGGTATTGGAAATTGCGCCCCTTGGCAGTAAGGATGACTTTAAAGGCCGCCCCACTAATGTGAAAGTGTACAGTGAGGGTATGGGAACCATGACATTGGAAATTTCCTTGTACGACTCGGTAACAGGAAAAGTACTGGGGATTATTACTGATCAGCGCGATTTGGGGAAACTCTGGGAAGAGAACAACCGCGTTACTAACAATGTCCAGGTGCGCCTGGCGTTTGATGCCTGGTTGAAAAAACTGCGTAGCGAGCTGGATCGCCTTTCCAAATAAACGCTTTCATTTACCCACATAAAATCTGTCACAGTAGTAATAAAAAAGGGTGGTCACAATGGCCACCCTTTTTTATTGCCCCGGTTTTTTTACGAAATTATTTCAAATCATCCAGGTATTGTTCTGCATCCAGCGCCGCCATACAACCTGCACCGGATGACGTAATCGCCTGGCGGTACACGTGGTCAGCTACGTCACCGGCCGCAAAAACGCCGGGAATATTCGTTGCAGTGGCATTACCTTCCAAACCGCTTTTCACTTTGATGTAGCCATTGTGCATGTCCAATTGGCCTTCAAAGATATCGGTATTGGGTTTGTGACCAATCGCGATAAATACACCGGCGACATCCAGGTCCTGAGTGGCGCCATCTTTGGTACTTTTTACGCGCAAACCGGTAACACCTGAGTCATTGCCCAATACCTCTTCCAATTGGTGATTCCATAGGATTTTGATATTGCCTGTTTCTGCTTTGGCAAAGAGTTTGTCTTGCAAAATTTTCTCTGACTTCAGCTTGTCGCGACGGTGAATCAGGGTTACTTCGCTGGCAATGTTCGACAAATACAGGGCCTCTTCCACCGCAGTATTACCGCCACCGACCACTGCTACTTTTTGGCCGCGATAGAAGAATCCATCACAGGTTGCACACGCACTTACACCTTTACCCATAAAGGCCTCTTCAGACGGCAAACCCAAATACTGGGCAGAGGCGCCGGTAGAAATAATCAGTGCATCACAGGTGTAAGTGTTGGAGCCGATCAGCTTGAAGGGGCGTTCGGTCAACACAGCTTCATGAATGTGATCAAAAATAATTTGGGTATCAAAACGCTCGGCGTGCTCTTGCATTTGCACCATCAGGTCCGGACCTTGCAGGTCGTGTACGCCACCTGGCCAATTTTCCACTTCGGTAGTGGTAGTTAATTGGCCACCTTGTTGCATGCCGGTAATAACCACTGGTTTGAGGTTAGCCCGCGCGGCGTAGATAGCAGCGGTGTAACCCGCAGGGCCTGAGCCGAGAATAATTAATTGGTGGTGTTGTACTTCACTCATAGGAAATCCTTGATTTGGCTACAAAAACTGGATTAAAGAGGGGTTGGCTAAATGCGTGTTGCCTAATGTGGGGGCATGATAGGCGAATAGCAATGGCAGCGCAAAATTGTCTCGTTCAATGCGCTGTATTGGCATTGCCTATGGGGTGATTTGTACGGTGAGCTTTTGGGTGGAGAGTCAGGGCAAGCGGTTATTGGTATTATCCCGCCAACGCCCCCAGAACCGATATATGGGTGCTCCATTCGGCAGGGCTGTGTTCGCGCAATAATTGCTCAAAATCGGTAGCTGACAAGGGTTTGGAGAACAGATAGCCCTGCAGCAAGTCAGCGCCATAATCCCGGCAAATTCGCGCTTGTTCACGGGTCTCCACACCTTCCACGACTACGGTTAAATCCAGGCTTTTGGCAAAAATAATCATGGCGCGCAGTATGCGGCAGTCAGCTGCATTCTCCGGAACCCCCATCACGAAAGCGCGGTCAATTTTCAGAGTCTTTGCCGGCAATTCTTTCAAATAGGCCATGGATGAATAGCCGGTGCCGAAATCGTCCACCGCGATTTCAATTCCGTACTCCAGCATTTTTCTCAGCTGCTGTGCGGTGCGCTGCAGGTTTTCAATTAACACGGATTCGGTAATTTCCAGGCTAACACAGCGACCGGGCACGCCGGTGGTGTTCAAATCCCGGATGATACTTTCGTAGAGATCTTCATCGGTAAGCAATTGGGCGCATACATTGAATTTCATGTTGAAATTATCATCGACTAATCCTTCATTACGCCAACGCGCAATTTGCTGGCAGGCTTTCAACCGGCTCTTGGAATCTATTTCCCCGATAAGACCAATCTCTTCCGCGAGTGCAATAAATGCAGCGGGTGGCAATATGCCACGCTCGGGGTGATCCCAGCGGATCAGGCCTTCAGCGCCGCAGATTTCGAAGGTTTGAGCATCCACGATGGGTTGATAAAACAAAATGAAGTGATCGGTGGGAATCAAGTTACGCAATTCTTTCTCCATGCGAATGCGCTCTTGCATTTGCGATTGCATGGTTTGTGAAAAAAATTGGTAATTATTGCGGCCGTCGTGCTTGGCGCGATACATCGCAAGGTCAGCGGCTTTCAATAAATCACTGGCATTTTGCCCGGCATCCGGATAAGTCGCTATACCAATACTGGTTGAAATCGCGTTTTCAAATTTTCCGATGATAATGGGTTTGCGCAGATCATCCAGAATACGTTGCGCTAGTTGACTGATGGATTCCTGGGTATCGAAATTGTGTGCGAGCACGGCAAATTCATCACCACCAAGGCGGCATACAATATCGCCCGCGCGCACTACACGCAGCAGTCGTTGTGCAACTTCTTTTAGCACCTGATCGCCAATCACATGGCCAAGGCTATCGTTGATAATTTTGAAATTATCCAAATCCAGAAAGAGCAGGGCAAGTTGGTCATTTTGGCGTTTTGCACGGGGAATGGCAGCGCGCAGGCTTTCGTCAAAGTAATAGCGATTGGCGAGCCCGGTTAGCGAATCATTTTCTGCCAACGCACGCAAACGTTGATGGCTTTCCTGTAATTGGCGTTCAAGGATGTGGCGTGAGCGTGCATGGGTAATTGCACGGGTTAAGTGTTTGTGGGCAATTTCTGATTTGAATAAAACATCCTGGGCGCCGGCCTCAATAAATTCGCGCTCCAGGTCTTCATCGGCAGAGGCGCCAGTCAAAATAATAATGGCGGCATGGTGTTGGGGGTGCTTGTTGAGGAGTTGCAGTACCTCCATACCGTCGATGTCGGGCAGGCGATAGTCGAGTAATACCGCATCAAAATCGTTGCTATCAAATTGCTCCAGGCCTTCAGCGGCGCAACTCGCCTGGGAGATGGTGATATCCCATTCCGTTTTACGAAAAGTGCGAATGATCGCCTGGCGATCCAGATCGTTATCATCAATCAACAACAGCTTCATGCAATCAACCCCTCCGCCCAGGTACTATTTTTCTTTCACCGGTAATTCAATGACTTTCCAGTAATGATCCAACAAGCCAACGACTTGCAGGAAATCGCTGTCCATGCGCTGCTTGAGCAAGTAACCCGCGACATGCTCACGGTAAGCCGCAATAATGTCTTCGTCCGATTTTGATGTCGTCAGGACAAATACCACGGCATGGGTTAGCTCTGGATCGGAGCGCAAGGCTTCCAGAAACTCGATGCCATTCATGCGTGGCATATTGATATCCAGCAAGATTATGTAAGGGTTGGGAATTTCGCCATTACGCAATATTTCGAGCGCTTCAAAGCCATCTTTCGCGCGGTAGAGCGGGTTTAACAATTTCAGTTTATGCAGGGCGCGGCGCAGCGCGGTTGCATCTATATCATCATCATCGACGATTAACAGGCTTACGGTTCGAAAATGGTCATTGGCACCGGGTGGATGTAATTTATCGATCATAAGCTTGCCTTCTCCTTAATAGCTTGCGGCCAGGTAAAGGTGAAGCGGCAGCCTCGCCCTTGGGAAAATACTTTGATGGAGCCGCCGTAGGCTTCTACCAATTTTTTAATGAGTGCCAGCCCCATGCCGCTTCCTTCAAGCTCGTCGCGTGGTTTGAGCGTTTGGAACATACCGAAGACGCGCTCCTGAAATTTTTCCGGAATGCCGGGGCCATCGTCACTCACGCTGATTTCGTAGAATTGCTCGCCAATGGTGCTGCATTCCAAACGAACCACACCCTGCTCTCGATCATGATGTTTTATGGCGTTAGAAAATAGATTACGGACAATTTGTTCAAATGGGGTGCCCAGAGTTTCAAAGTTTGGCAGGTTTTCGGCCAGCTCAAGGCGCAAACCTGCTTTAGTATTTTGGATTTCAAATAGCTCCGTTGCCATATGACCCAAATTGATTTGGGTTAATTTTCCATCCACTTTTCCAGCGCGATAAAAAATCAGCATGTCATCCAGCAGTTTTTCCATTCGCTGGATGCGGTTACGCAGCATTTGGGTGTGCTTACCCACTTCAGAATATTCTTTTTCGGCAAGATCCTCTTCAATCCAGGTGGAAAGTTGAGCTATGCCGCGCAACGGCGACTTTAGGTCGTGAGATGCAACGTATGCAAAGGTTTCCAATTCTTTATTAGTTTGCGCCAGTCGATGATTGCTTGATTCAAGTTCAATTTGATGTTGGATAAGTTGTTGCGCGCTTTTTTTGCGTGCTGCGATATTTTCTGCAAACACGGCCAGTGTTTTAGCCATAGTTCCAATTTCGTGCGGATGATCCTGAAATGGGATGGGGACACTGGCATCGCCGCTGGCCAGTTGTTCCATGGTGTTACGAATTTTTTGCAATTGCCAGTTAAGGCTGCGTGTGATTAATGCTGCAACAATCATCCCAACCACTAAAAAGCCGCTAATTACAATCAGCATTAAATTGCCGGCATGTTTTTTAGTCGCTGAAACTTCATAGTTTAAGGCGAGCATGCGCTCTTGCGCCTGTTGGATCAATTGCTCGCACAGGTATTCCAGGTTAATCGTCAGACCTTGCATTTCATTGAGCGTCTTATCGCGGTATCCCTCAATATTCCCTGCTATCAACTGTTGGTAATTATTGATAATAGCCTGTTGCCATTGGTTAAAGGTAGAGCGCAATTCAGCCACTTCTTCTGTGCTGGTTTTGCGCGCGACCAAGTCTAATTCCTGAGTGACTGCAAATTGGGTTTTATGGAGGTTTTCAGGAATATTAAAATCGTTGAGCAGCTGCGGATTAACGGCGATATCTTTTAGCTGTCGATTGAATTTGTTGATACTTCCTTTAAGGCGTAGCAACGCGTTATTGATTTGGATAGGCTCTTCATATAGTTCCTGGGTGATGGAGGCAACGCTATTGATTTGTAGGGTTCCTATTGAGCCTATGCCAACAAACAACATGCTCATGAATACAAAACCGGTTGCAAGCCGGCTAAAAACATTAAAACGATTAAACGCCTCAGTGGCGGCGCGCATGCGCAAGCTAATCAAGCCGATTGAAAATAAACTAAAACCTAGCGCTGTGTGGGGGGCCATTTTAATTCCAAGCCACACAAAAGTAGGCAAAACACCAAAGCCTTGCCCTAACATGGCGGTTAGGGTGAGAAACAGGATAATTATGCCCAGTAGTAAGGCGATAACCGTTTTGGCTCCAGATTGTTTAAAGCCAAATAAAATAGCGCAGCCTGCGATAAGAAAGGCAGTGCTGGTGGTGGGCGATATGGGTTGGTTGCGTAGTGGCGGCTCGCTGAGAAAAACGGCGAACCAGTTAGTTGTGTTGAGCTGAATTCCCACTAATAATTCCAGCAGGGTCAGCAAACCTATTGTAAACAGTACCAGACAGGTGAACAGGGTTAATGGCCATTGTTGACGTACCAATGCATAAAGCCCCAAGCCACAGGCACAAAAACCAATGGCTGTGTTGTATGCCATCAGGGTTGCATAAGGGTAAATAGCGGCTAGCATTTTTGGGCTGTGCCAGCTCAGCAAAACTACGGCGCCTAATACGCACAGTACTATTGCTATAGTGCGCGAGGTCAGTGTTTCAGGTGTTAAATTCTGGATGGCGCCGTGCATATCTCATTCAATCCATAGCCCTTGAGTTTATATCTCCCGAAAACACAGGTGGTGTAAACAGTGCTGGTCGACCTGTGTTTCCCGTGGTAACAGCAAGTCTGAGTGTAGTTTCTACGTAGTAAAAA
>JAGKXA010000142.1 GCA_021151615.1 Cellvibrionaceae bacterium
GCTAGGGGTGGGGTCAATTTTCTTAAAATACATCACTACGCTTTTTCCCATGATTGGATTGAGCAATTTTTCCAGAGTTTGCGTAAGCCATGGCTTTTCCATTAAATCCCATACCAATAGACGATGATAGAGCTTAATCAGTGGATTGGTATCCCGGGTTTTCCACCAGAGGCATTTCATCCACCAAAAAGGCGAGTGCAGTGCATGCGCCCAATGGCGTTTATAAAATGAAAATGGTTGCTGCTCTATTTCACGGCGCAGCTGTTTTCCATTGAAAATGCGGATATGCCCACCTTCTACCTGATGGTATTCCTCGCTCAACCACCAGCAAATTTTTTCTGGCCAGGCACGCGGCACCGTAATCGCGAGCAAGCCCCCTGGTTTTAAAATTCGCGCTATCTCCTTCAACACGCCTTGGTAATCCGGAATATGTTCCAGCACCTCACTGCAAATCACTTTATCGAAACTGTGATCAGCAAAGGGTAAGCGGGTTGCATCGGCCTGTTGCAAATAAAATTGTTTATTGGTCGATTCCTGCTGGAACGGCAAAAAGCGTTCGCGACTGGTGAGTAGATCACGATGACATAGATCCACACCTATCGCAGTGACATCCGCATGCAAATACACATTGATGGCATGGCGACCTTCGCCGCACCCCAGATCCAGCACATGGTCGCCCGCCGCGAGCGGAAAATCAGTGAAATTAATCGTCAGCATACTTAGCGACTGCCTTGCTGATCGAGCAGTTCGAAATAGTACGCCTGCATTTTTTTGCCAACACAATCCCAACTTAATTGTTGCAAGATATGTTCGCGGCCGCGTTCACCCAATTGCGCACGCAATTCCGGATTACGGATTAATTCACGCAATGCATCAACCAAAGATTCAACACTGCCCGCCGTTACCAGGCGCGCGCCCTCGCCCACTACTTCCGGCAAAGCGCCACCATCACTGCAAATTAAGGGCACAGCGCAGGCCATGGCTTCAGCAGCGGGCAAACCAAAACCTTCGTAGAGCGAGGGCACAATCGCCAGAGATGCGCGCGCGTATTCTTCCACCAATTCCTGATTGCTGATGCCGGATTTAAATTGCACCCTATCCAATAATTGCAGCGCAGCTAATTCTTTTTGGGTATCGCCATCTTCTTTTAATTTGCCAATGACGGTGAGTTGCAACGGCGGAAATTCTGTGCGCAGTTGCGCCAGCGCACGTAATAAAATGCTGAGGCCTTTTAAGGGTTGATCGGACGAGGCAGTGGTAATTAACGAAAATTCGCGCCGACAAATTCCTGCCAGAGGTTTAAAGATATTGGTATCCACACCGTTGGGAATCACCTGAATTTTTTCGGCTGGCCGCGCGAAGGCCACTTCTATATCGCGCTGCGATTGCATGGAAACCGTAATCACATGCTGCAAATCTTGCACAACTTTTTTCTGCATGGATAAAAAGCTGTACCAGCGATTAATTAACCACCGCTGGCCTTTATCAGTCGCGGCGGCAAGTGCAAGATCGCGGTCGCGCGTAATGGGGTGATGCACAGTGGCAACCACCGTCAGGCCGCGTTTTTGCAAATCAAGCAGGCCATAAGCAAGGCACTGGTTGTCGTGGACTATATCGTAGTGAGGCGCATGGGTTTTAAAATGCTTTAGCAGGCGGCGACCAAAACAATAGGGTTCGCCAAAGGCGCCGCTTAATTTACTCCACCACTCGTAAAAATCACTAAACGATAACAAGTGTTTTATGCGCAACGCGCGCGTGGGTTTCGGGTGGGCGTATAAATCCAAGCTGGGAATTTTTATCAGGTGCACGCGCGCATCCAATTCCGGATAAGGCGGCCCGGAGATGACATCGACACTGTGGCCTAAATCCACCAGGGCTTTGCTCAGGTAATGCAAATAAATCCCTTGCCCACCCACATGCGGATGGCTGCGATAACCCAGCAGTGCAATGCGCAAGCGGCCCTGGGCCGGCTGCGCGGAGGTATCAGCGGCGAAGGAACCAACACCTGCGGAATTTTCATGGGCATCTTGAGCCCGGGGCAAATAGGACATGGAGCAGATTACCTTGTAGAGTCCGCGCATTATAGGCGCAGCAGGTAACTGGCTCCATCTTTGGAGATACGGCAGGTCAGCGACTCATCCTGATTACCGACCCACTGTGATGAGTGAGTAGTTACAACAACAGACTCGCAAACAATCAGTGCTGACGGCGCACATCAACTTTTTTATCGACCACAGCCAAGACCAAACCACCCACTAACAACAAAACCAATACTGCGACTAAAGAGCCAGCGCCGATGATGCCTGATATTAACATGATGATTTCCCCACTCAGGTTACCGCACTGATTGTCAGTGCCTTCAGGTGTAGCTTGCGCGATTAGGGGCGAATGGTTTTTGATTTCCATCAAGCTATTTTTTGCGCAGTTTGATCTGGCGCAAACAGATCGCTAAGTAGATCACCGGGAATGAATGGCAAAAAAAAACCGAGCTTTAAACTCGGTTTTTCGCATTGCTACTCGCAATTATCGCGGGAGACACCTCAGTGCTCACGCGTCGGTGCCAAGCGGTTTTCAACGATTGAGAGAACAAATCCAATTACGATGGTCAGGGCAAATACGCCCATTAACAAACCTGGTCCAACGATAGCTGAAGTCGACATAGTTTTACTCCGATTAGATTGAATGATTAAAAAGCATTACGGATTACAAGCCATCCGCGTGAAAGGTTTTCATCACATAGTCCACCCGCTGTTCAGCGGTGCGATGCATACGTTCCTTGAGCGATTCGATATGACGCAAGCGCGGTAACAGCCCGCGACCATTGGCCACCTGAATCGCCAGACCCGGACGGGCATTCAACTCCAGCAGCTGCGCGCCGCGGGTTTTATCAAGCACCAAATCGGTACCTATGTAGCCCAGGCCAGTCATCTCGTAGCATTTGGATGCCAGCAACAGCCAGTTGCGCCAACCGGCGATCTGGATTTCCTTCAGCTCGCGCTTGGTGTCCGGGTGATGGGTCACCGGTTTGGAGTGCTGCACGGCATTAAGTGCACGGCCGGTGGCTATATCCAGCCCCACCCCCACTGCACCCTGATGCAAGTTGGCTTTGCCGTCGGACTTGTGGGTCGCGAGGCGCAACATCGCCATCACCGGGTAGCCTTTGAAAATGATAATACGGATGTCGGGTACGCCTTCGTAGGAGTAATCCTTGAAGTAGTCATCGAACTGGATCAGGTCTTCCACAATCACCACATCCGGCTTGCCGCCCAGCGAGTAAAGGCCCGCCAGGGCATTGGTCATGTGGCGTTTGATATCTTCGATGGTGATTTCCACCCCCGAGGATTTAATAAACTTGTCGCCGCGCCGGCCGATGATCACCAGAATCCCCTTTCCCCCCGAGCCCTTGGCCGGCTTGATGGCAAAGGCTTCCAGCGCCATGAGCTTGTCTTCGATATGGGAAATCTCGTGCTGGGAATTGACCACGAAAAACAGCTTGGGTGTTGCCACCTCATATTCTTCCGCCAACAGCTTGGTTTTGAGTTTGTTATCCACCAGCGGGAAGAGGCTGCGCGGGTTGTAGGCGGCGATAAAGTCGTGGTTACGGCAATTCATACCCAGTATGCCCAGGCGCTTCAAGCGCCAGGGGCTAACCCAGGAATTCCACCAACGCTTGATGCCCGATGGCGCCGCCGGCTTGGCTACTGGGCTCGTAGATACGGACGCCGGAGTTGGTGTAGAGGTTGCAGCCTCACTCATGACTCGGCTCCCTTTTTCTCAACATTGGTCTTCTCAACATTGTCCACCATGGCGCGGAAGCGGCGCAGTTCAGACAGTTTGTAACCGGTGTATTGACCCATCAGCATGATCAACGCCAGTGCCACCAAATTCAGTTCAGGGAAGTTAAAAGTCAGGTGACCCACCAGCGACAATTGCATCAAGGCATAGGCCAGCACCGCTACCAACAGGCTGCCGCCACCCTGCACCATCACCTCTTTGGGACCCTCTTCTTCCCAAAGGATGGACATACGCTCAATGGTCCAGGCGATGATGATCATCGGGAAGAAAGTGATCGTCATACCGGTGTTAAAGCCCATTTGGTAGCCGATCAGGCTGAGCGCGGAAATGATAAAGATCACCAGTACAACGAGCGTCGCAATCCGCGATATCAATAGCAGGTTTAGCCGCGACAAGTAGGTGCGCAGCACCAAACCCATAGCCACTACGGTCACAAAGCTCACCACCCCCAACACCAGCGAAGTCTGCAAAAACGCCATGGCGATCAGGATCGGCATAAAGGTACCCGAGGTTTTCAGGCCGATAATAATGCGCATAAACACTACCACCAGCGCGCCCATGGGCAGCAACAGCAGCAACTTGAACATGCTCTGCTCTTCAATCGGCAGATGCTGGATGCTCAACACGCTGAAGGCACTTTCTTTGTACTGGGCTTTGATCAGATCCAGTGCCGGTACTGTCTGGTGGATCATGGAGAAGCTGACGCGCGAGCGATTGCCGCCCGCCACATCGAGGATGGACTCACCACCGGTGTGCCAGAGCAACAGGTTTTCCGGTACCCCCTGCTCGCCCGTGGAAGGATTGAACAATACCCATTCCTTGCCATCGTAGACCTGCACCAGACGAGAAAGGCTCTGGTGGCGACGGGCATCTTCCAGGTACAAACCCAAGGCCGGACGCGCAGGAATACCGGCCTGATTGACCAGCTTCTCTACTAACGCCGAACGATCCGTCTGGGCAGACAACAGCAGGGCCGCATTTTGATCCAGATTGTCGTTGTTCAGTTGCTTGATCAGTTCACGGGTCAGGCTTTGCGGATTACTGGATCTGGCCAGCGCGGTATCCAGTACCTGCTGGGCGGCGGTTTCCTGCGAGGGGCCGTCCCAATCCACATGGGCAACCTGGGGCTGTTCAAGCTGGGTAGATACTGCGGCTTCGTCCTGAACATCAATAAACTGGGTTTTGTAATAGATGGTTTGCGGCCCCTGGGCATCGCGCTTGGACCACTCGCCGCGGCGCACCGCATTTTCAGTCACCACCGAGTAGCCGTAACCGGGTGCTGCCGCTTGCTCGCTAAAACTGCGGAAACCGGGCGGGTTGTCTGGCAAACCCAGGCGTGCGGTAACCGGCTCTCCCGTCGCATCAAAGTCGATGCGGGCTTCAATCAGCCAAACGGGTTTTTGCACGCCGGGGGTAAACGGAATTTCCATCTGTACATGGCGCATCCAGGCAGTGATCAAACCAAACAGGGCCAGTATGCCGATAATGGTGTAGAAGGGAGCACGGGAGGGTTTCTTCATGGGAGTTCATCCTGGGGCGGCTGGCACTATGGCCAGCCTGTTTAAGCAAACTTATTGGATATCAACGTAGTGACGCACACTCAGTTTTTCGCGGTGGTATCGTTTTTTGCGGCAGCGTCAGCGCGTTGCAGGGGCGCAAGGTTATTGCCACTCACATCCACCAGCATCACATCGCGCAGCAGGTTGCGGCCGATCAGGATGGGGTACTCAGAGCTGCTGCGATCGGCCAGGATAAATTCACCCTTCTGGCTCAGCTTGCCAATGGTGAAGCGGATTTCCACCACCGGCCGACGATCCGGCGTAGGGTTAGCGCTTTGCACCGTTTGGAAACGCAGGCGTTTGCGCTCCAGAACATGGGGTTCTTTGGTATCCGGGTTGTAGATGGTAAAACGCACCCACTCTTCGCCGTTGCGCTCAAACATCTGGATATTGCGCGCATCTATCACCGAGTTGGCCACATTGGTGCTAATGCGGGCATTCATCACCACATTCAGGCCGGCGATTAACGCCTGCTCACGCAAGCCAACGATTTGCTTATCGGTTTGCGGTTGTTCGCGCGGGCCAGACTTTTTGGCAGCTTCCGCTACAGGTGCGGGGCACTCCACTTTTGGCGCCGGGCGCTCAACCACTTGTGGACGGGCATCCAGGGCTTTTTGCTGGGCTGCCAACTGGGTTTGCACTTGCTGCAGTTGGGTCAAAATTTGACCCTGCTGCTGGGTGACTTGCTCGGCATGGGCTTGATGCTGGGCAATACACTGCTGGGCACCGGCCAACTCGGCCTGGGTTTGCTGGTGTACTTTGGACTGGTGGGTACAGGCACTGAGCGCGGTTACGGCTAACGCCAGCAGGCTCAATTTATACAGAACACGATTTGCAGAGGTATTTTTCATCACAACAACCGGGGCTATCACAGCAGTGAAATGGTTATAAAAAGTTAAGTGGACTAATTGTAGCCGCTGGGCATTGCTAAACACACCCGCCAGCCGCGATAAGTCCGGTTTTATTTGGCCTGATAAACCCGCGGGTACTCCGCTGGCAAGCGCCGGAAGCGTTTGTATTCCCACTGGTACTGCGCCGGGGCACGACGTACACAGGCTTCTACACTGGCATTCAATCCTGATACCGATATGTGTTGATCTTCGCTATAAATGGCGGCATCTGCTTCCATCACTACAATTTTGAATCCGCCGGGAACCCGTTCGGCATAGCAGGAGCAAACCGCACAGCCAGTACGCTGGATCAACCCGTGTACCAAGGTCATGGTCAGTGCTGGCTGACCCATAAAGGGTGCCACTTCACCGCCGGCATCTTTAGCTGGCACCTGGTCGGGCAGGATTCCCACAATAGTACCCCCCTGCAAAGCCTTGAACAGCATCATCACCCCTTTGCGATTGGTCGGCGCCATGCTGATATTCAATTTGCTGCGCCCGGCCAACACCAACTCGTCCATCCTGGGGTTTTCCAGTGGCTGGTACATGGCGGTGAGATTGGCGACACTGGCCAGATAGGGGGCTACCACTTCCCAGTTGCCGTGGTGCGGGGCAAGCACCAGTACACCCTTGCCTTCCGCCAGTTTGGCGCGCAGCAGTTCATCGCCCTCTTTGGCGATTATCTTGCTATCCAGCCAAGCCCAGGAGTTGCGCCAGATGGCGCCGGCTTCCATGGCCGTTTTAGCGGTTTCTTGCAGGCTTTGCTTGCTCAAGGCGATCTGTTCGGCAGAACTCAACTCCGGAAAACACAGGGCGATATTAGTGCGCGTCACCTTGGCCGAGCGACCATTCATCCACCACACCACGCGGCCAAGGGCGCTGCCAATACTGCGCAATAGGCCCAGCGGCAGATGCGCCATGGCTTTTACCAGCAAAGGGGCCAGGTGGTTTTTCATGAACGGGCGACTCACAGAAAAAAGTGCGCGCAGCTTACCGGAAATTGCCTGCCAACTGAACGCCCGTCATCGCCATTCACTGGCTTGCGCGCTAGAGTAAATCTACGCCCACTCCCGGAGTCAGCAGAATGCAGCCGGTCCACACTGCCTGGTTGGTATTTTTTATTCCCTTGCTGATTGTTCACAGCACCTGGCTGTGGAGCAGTTGGCTGGGCACTATCGACCAGTGTCTTCCCTACTGGAGCGGCTGCGTTTCCATCAGCAGGGCGGCGCGTTCCAGCGACGCAATCTTTTTGTTTCGCGCCGGCATGATCCTCAACGCGGCCCTGCTCATCCATTTCTGGCTACTGGTGCACCAGTGGTTAGCAATCTACCAACGGCGTAGTCTGGCCCTGCCAATCCTCGGCATAACGGCCTCACTGTTTCTGGTGCTCTATGCCAATTTTCTTGGGAGCCAGGGTGAGCTCTACCAGTTGCTGCGCCGCTACGGCGTCACGATTTATTTTGCCTTTACGGTGCTGGCGCAAATGTTGTTGATCCGGCAGTTATTGCAATTACAACTTAATGTAGGCGCACATTTGGTTCAGATAAAACTCTGGTTATGTGTATGGCTATTAACGCTGGGAATTATCAGTGTGCTGTGCAATGCACTGCTTGATGGTGATGCAAAAGATCGCTGGGAAAATATTATCGAGTGGCATTTCGCCCTGGGGATGAACAGCTATTTTTTATTGATGGCGCTGCTGTGGAAAAAATTGGGTTTTAACTATCGCGCAATACTACATCACGATCAGTAAGTGACAATCCGCACGAGACGAATTTTAAGAAACGTTTGTAAAAAAGTTTACAAAAAAAGAAAGCAGGCTCAGGAGTAGGCCTGCTTTCAAGCTGGTTGTATAACATTGGAGCGTGAACTAGTGAACTTTAACCGCCGAAAAAATATCGGCAAAGGTTAATTCTTTTTCAATTTTCACCGGCGTATGCAAACGGCGGGAAATATCGCGGGATGACACTATTCCGCGTATATGGTGTGCATCCTGATCCACCACCAACAAATATTCCTGGTGGGTTCTTTTCAAGGTGGACACCACATCAGCAACGGTTGCGCGTTTAAATTGCTCGTAATCCACCGCGCTGATTTGACTGCGACTGTGCATTAAATCGCGCACCAATAATTCATCGCGTTTGATGTGCAAGGCCATTTGTTTCAGCAGCATATTGTGCTCGGCCAAATCATCCAGGCTAATAACACCGACAAATTCTTTTTTGTCATCCACCACCAGTTTGATTTCCACATCCTCAGCCTGCATCACTTCGATCGCTTCGGACGCTTCGAGATGGCTATCCACCATGTGTGGTTTATGACTGCGAAAATCGGTGAGTATGGCCAGCGCAGACGTGCTGCCCTGAATATCTTCAAATTCTTCTGGTTGTACCAGGTGGTCGTTAGCAGCCAACGCAAACACATTCAAATTCTTCATAACAAGCCCCGTAAAAATTAATCACATCAGGGGGGAGAAGAGATTGCTCACCTGAACCAATCACTGCGAATTCGTCGCCGTCTCTTCGCTCACTCTGTGATTACAACATAGGCCTGTCGGCGGCTGATTAAAACCCGTCCATACCGGCTTTTACGCGCGATTTACTCCCTGTTTACGACGGGTTTACTCCAAGGCGCTCTGACGCGTAAATTTTCCGTTTAACGGCCCAGCATTCTGCTCAGGGTCTGATCCTTATCAAGGACATGATGTTTCAGGGCGCCGGCGATATGCAGAACTATGGCCGCGATCAGGATATATCCCAGCCAATGGTGAACCGCCTCACCCAATCCGCTCAAACCGGCATGAAAGGGCTCGGTTTGGCCGGTTGCAGGGTTCTTATTGCCCGGGATCAGCACCCAGCCGAACACCTTCACCCCATAGCCACCCAAACCGGAATACATCATTCCCGAAATCGGCATCAATAGCGTGCTTACAATCAACACCCAATGGGTCAACTGCGCCAGGCGATGCTCAAGTGCGGGATAGGTACGCACCGGCACCGGCCAACCATTTTTGACCCGCCACCAGATACGCACTAGCACAAAGACCAGAATCACCACGCCGAAACTTTTGTGCCAGTCGTACAGCGGGTAGTACTCGTAGGTGGACATATACAGGCCAACGCCCGTTAGCCCGATCATGGTCAGGGCGATTACCCAGTGGAGGAAAATAGTCAGAGGACTAAGTTTTTGCGGACTATCCATAAAGGTTCCTTTGGTTGCTTTCATTATTGGTAAAGATTGTATTTGCCGCGCGGCAGCTGTTGGTCAACATCAGCTATTTCTGGTTCCCGGGTTTTACAGATCCTTACCCACACGCAAAAGTTATAAGCAAATGGATCAATTTTCGATTTGACAAATGGTATATTTCGCGCCACTGCCACATAGCAGTTCTCAACTCATCATAAATTCCAATAGATAAATGGAGCTTACCATGCTTAAAAAACTCGCCTGCACCCTGGGCCTTGCCACACTTTTACTCTCCGCCACCTCCCAAGCCCTGCCAATTGTTCAGGCAGATGCGTTTGCCGCCGGCGATAACAAGGCTGCACTGGAAACCAGCACTGGCCTGGTGTGGATGGATTTCGGGGTGAATTCTCACCTATCCTATGATCACGTACTTTATTTGCTACCTACCGAATTCGCTGGTTGGCGCTTGCCTACAGCGGCGGAGGTCGACAATCTTTGGACTTCATTATTTGGCAGCCTGCCAGAATGGAATCGCTTTAGCCCGGATTTCGGCTATATGTCGAGCCAGGCACAGGATGATTATTTCAATTCCGTCTTCACTGTGTTCGGCAATAACCCCGATGCCTATTTTGAATCGCGTGACGCCGATGGAAACATCATCGACTCCTGGACCAGCAAAAGTTTGTTCGGAGTATTTAAGAACGAATCTGGTGTATCTGGGTTCGTGAGCGCAGATAGTCCATACGACGATATACACTCGAGCACGGCCATGTATATCGAATTAGCAGGTACGGATGTATCCGGCTGGTTTGGAACCTTGCTGGTAAAAGACAGCGTTGCAACAGTTCCCGAACCAAGCCCTGCGCTCCTGCTACTACTCGCCATGGCTGCACAGGCAGTTCGCAATCGCCGCGTACGCTGATCACCACAATAAACACCGTCCAACGGGCGGTGTTTATTCAATCCGCTCCTATTTTCTCGCTCCTCACCAGTTATCGATGTAAGTCACTGCCCTTCACGCCAATTCTCCCGCTATAATCGCCGCATTTTTTACATCGTATATCCATACTTTCGACCCACTTTTACCAATCAGGTCCACCATGTCTGAAAAACGTTATGACGTAAGCACCTTTCAGGGCCTTATCCTCGCCCTGCAAGACTACTGGGCGCGCCAAGGCTGCGTGATTCTGCAACCCCTCGACCTTGAAGTCGGCGCCGGCACTTTCCACCCTGCCACTTTCTTGCGCGCTATAGGTCCGGAGACCTGGAACACGGCTTACGTCCAGCCTTGCCGCCGCCCGAAAGACGGCCGCTATGGTGAAAACCCCAACCGTTTGCAGCACTACTACCAATTCCAGGTAGCGATGAAACCCTCCCCGGAAAACATTCAGGATTTATACCTGGGTTCGCTGCGCGAAATGGGCATCGATACCAATGTGCACGACATCCGCTTTGTGGAAGACAACTGGGAATCGCCCACCCTCGGCGCCTGGGGTCTGGGTTGGGAAGTCTGGTTAAACGGTATGGAGGTAACGCAATTCACTTACTTCCAACAAGTCGGCGGCCTTGAGTGCTTCCCGGTTACCGGTGAGATCACCTACGGTATCGAGCGTATCGCCATGTACCTGCAAGGTGTGGATTCGATTTTCGATCTGGTCTGGACCATTAACCCCAACGGCGACAAAGTTACCTACGGCGATGTATTCCATCAAAACGAAGTGGAGCAATCCACCTACAACTTTGAGGAAGCCGACACCGATTTCCTGTTCAGCAATTTCGATTTCTACGAAAAAGAAAGCCAGCGTTTGATGGAAAAAAACCTGCCGCTGCCCGCTTACGAAATGGTGATGAAAGCCTCGCACGCGTTTAACTTGCTGGATGCACGCCACGCCATTTCCGTGACCGAGCGCCAGCGTTTTATTTTGCGTGTGCGCACTTTGTCACGCGCCGTTGCCCAAGCTTATTACGATAGCCGCAAAGCCCTCGGCTTCCCACTTGCGCCTGAAGCACTGCGTAACGAACTTTTGATTTCAAGTGCCG
>JAGKXA010000143.1 GCA_021151615.1 Cellvibrionaceae bacterium
CCAGGCTTTCCGCCGCCTTGGTTTTGTGGCCGCCAAAGCCGATGGCAGCGCCAATTTGGATGCCCTCGAACAAGGTGCCAGCAAACTGCGCGATAAAATCGCGGAGGCCAAGGCCGAACTAAAAGCACTGGGCATTACCGAGACAACGCCTGTTACAGCACAGCAACCCGCCGCTGCAGCAGAAACACCGGCAGCGCCAGAAACTGCCGAACAAAATGCCGCCCAGGCCGCGATTGAAAAAGCCAAGGCCAAGGCTGCCGCTATGGCCAGTATGAGCGACGACGAAAAACGCGCGGAGCAAATACAATCCCTGCAAAACCGTTTGCAAAAAGCACGCGAACGTTTGGCCAAAGCCGAAGCCGAAAATGATCCCAATATCGAAGCCTTCCGCGCCGGTGTCACCAAGCTGGAAGAAAAACTGAACGAGATGGCCTGATGGCGTTACTGAATATCACCTCCCCCCATACCCAGGGGGCTAATCGCACCGGGCGTGTTATGCGCCTGGTGGTTTACGCAACCTTTCCGGGGATTGTGGCACTGACCCATTTCTTTGGCGTTGGCGTGCTGATCAATGTGTTTTTGGCGAGCCTGAGCTGTATCGCGTTTGAAGCGGCGGTATTGAAACTGCGTCAGCGTCCGATCCTGTTTTACCTGCGCGATTACAGCGCCTTGGTAACAGGCGTGCTGATCGGGGTTTCCCTGCCTGCTTATTGTCCGTGGTGGTTGGTGGTGAGTGCCAGCTTTATCGCGATTGTGCTGGCCAAACAACTTTACGGCGGTATGGGCTTTAACCCTTTTAATCCGGCGATGGTTGCCTACGCCCTGTTACTGGTGTCTTTCCCGTTGCAAATGAGCAGTTGGCCCACACCCCTGCCATTATTGCCCGATGGCCAAGCTACCCCCAGTATTGTTGCCGCACTGGACAAAGTGTTTTTCAGCACGCCAATCGACGGCTATACCTCAGCCACAGTGCTGGACGTCATGAAGCAGAACTCCGGTTTGACCCTGGCCGACCTTTATCAAAAAGAATCGGTATTCGATGGCCGCTGGGCCGGCGCTGGTTGGGAGTGGGTCAATATCGCGTTTTTGATCGGTGGCATCTACCTGCTCTATAAAAAAGTCTTTACCTGGCATGCGCCCATTTCCATGCTCGCAGCACTGGCGGTCATGGCTGCACTTTTTTATGACAGCGGCAGCTCCAACTCCAGCGGATCACCGATTTTCCATTTGCTCTCGGGCGCCACCATGTTGGGTGCCTTCTTTATCGTAACCGACCCGGTTAGTTCGGCGGTGAGTAAGCGTGGCCGTATTGTTTATGGTGCCCTGATTGGCGTGCTGGTGTATGTAATCCGCAGTTGGGGAACCAGTTATCCGGATGGTGTAGCCTTTGCGGTACTGTTGTTGAACTTTGCCGCTCCATTTATCGATTACTACACCACGCCGCGCACCTACGGCCACAAAAAACCACGCCGTGCGACCGACAGCAGCCCGCGCGACGGCCATTGATGGAGAAGAACTATGCTCGGTAAATCCATCAGCAAAAACACCTTGATCCTCACGGCGTTTGCCATAGTGACGGCAGGTGCACTGGCGCTGACTAACCTGGGAACCCAAGAGCGTATCGCCAACGCCGAGCGCGCCGCACAACAGCGGGCGCTTTATGAAATCGTACCGCTCAGTCAACACGACAATGATTTGCTCACCGATACCATTCCCGTTCCCAAGGATGCCTGGGGCCCGCTGGGTGCTACGGCCGACAGCAAAATTCACCGCGCGCGCCATAACGGTGAGATTTCCGCACTGATTATTCCTGCAGTAGCGCACGATGGTTACTCGGGCGATATCAGCATGATCGTGGGTGTGAATCGCGACGGCACTATCGCAGGAGTACGTATTTTGTTGCATAAAGAAACACCCGGACTGGGCGATAAAATCGAGCTGAAAAAGAATAAATGGATCTTGAATTTCAACGGCAAGAGTTTGCAAGTTCCGGTTATCGAGGAATGGAAAGTCAAAAAAGATGGCGGTGCGTTCGATCAATTTGCCGGTGCCACCATTACGCCCCGCGCAGTCGTCGGACAAATCAAACGAGTTCTGGAATTTGTTGCTGCCAACCAACAAACACTGTTCAGTGATGCACAAACTAACGCTAGCAATTCTTCAGTCAAGACTGACAACTCCAACGAGGAGTAAATTATGAGCGATGTGAATTACAAAGAAATTATCGAAAAAGGATTGTGGAGCAACAACGCCGCACTGGTACAAGTGCTCGGCCTCTGCCCGCTGCTGGCCGTTAGTTCAACCGTGGTTAATGCCATGGGTTTAGGGCTTGCAACCCTGCTGGTACTCACCAGCACCAATATCGCGGTATCGCTAATTCGCAACTATGTCAGCGATGCCGTGCGCCTGCCAGCGTTTGTAATGATTATTGCCTCGGCCGTAACCTGTATTGAATTATTGATGAAGGCCTACACCTACGAGCTCTATCAAATCCTGGGGTTGTTTATTCCACTGATTGTGACCAACTGTGCTGTGCTCGGTCGCGCTGATGCATTCGCCAGCAAGCACAAATTGGTTCCTGCTGCGGTTGATGGTTTTATGATGGGCCTCGGCTTCCTGCTGGTACTGGTCTGCGTAGGCGCAGTGCGCGAGTTGCTGGGAACTGGCCATATTTTTGCCGATATGCAATTACTGTTTGGCGAATCCGCGCGCAGTTGGCAACTCAATGTGTTCGGTGCAGATTACCCCAATATGATTTTTGCCCTCTTACCGCCGGGCGCATTTATTGTTGTGGGTTTTCTTATCGCGATTAAAAATGTTGTGGATGAAAAGCGCAAACAACGCGCAGCCGCACAAAAAACAGAAGCCATCAAAGGCAGCAAGCGCGTCCGTACCACAGGCACCGTTGCCTGATCCATTTCTGTAATGCTAAGGTCACACTCTGGCCTTAGCATTTTTCTGTTGTTAACTCCTTTCCTGACTCACATCCAACTCGCGTTAATACTTTTTTGTTTTTGCAGACTCGAGGTTCCCCATGTTCCATATTGAAGAAGCCAAGCTCATCGCTTTCTACGACAAGTTCGTTGCTCCCTGGAGCATGAAAATTTTTATCGCGCTACTGATTTTCCTGATTGGGCAAATGGTGGCAAAAATTATTGCGCGCATACTCGGTAAAGTATTAAGCCACACCAAGCTGGATAAAATTCTGGTGGATTTTATTCAGTCGCTGGTCAATGCCCTGCTGTTAGTATTTGTGATAGTAGCCGCGCTGGATCAACTGGGCGTTAACACCAATTCGGTGATCGCGGTACTGGGTGCGGCAGGTCTGGCAATTGGCTTGGCGCTACAAGGCTCGCTACAAAATTTCGCCGCCGGTTTTATGTTGTTAATTTTTCGCCCCTTTAAAGACGGCGATTTTGTTGAAGCGGCGGGAACCTCGGGCATAGTGGAAAAAATCGGCATATTCTCCACTACCCTGCGCACGGGCGATAATAAAGAAGTGATTATCCCCAATGGCTCCATCTACAGCAGCAATATTATTAACTATTCCAAGCGTCCCACCCGTCGCATCGATATGATTTTCAGCATTGGCTACGGTGACGATATTCGCCTCGCGCGCGGTGTTATCGCCGGCATCATCAAAACTGAACCGCGCATCTTGTTTGAACCCGAAACCCAAATTGTGGTGGGCGAGCTGGGCGCCAGCAGCGTAAATTTCTATGTACGCCCCTGGGTAAAAACCGAAGACTATTGGGATGTTCGTTTTTCCTTAAACGAAAAAATTAAACTGGCCTTTGATGAACACGGCATCACCATTCCCTTTCCGCAAATGGATGTTCATTGGAATAAGCAACCCAGCAAAACAGCGGTGTAATTCTTCCTTATCACCCCTGCGCGATGGCCCCTATAAAGTCAAACAAATCCGGCTTTATAGCGGCCAAAGCAACTCAGCTCCCCTTGGCTCGATGCACCGGATTAACGCACGCGAAAAGTCGTCAAAAATTGCCTTGACGCTGATTTAACCTGCTCTTAACCTAGGCGCCCTTTTTTATCCAGCCCTGGTTGTAGTCATGACCTACTGTGTCGCTATCAAAGTTAATGCGGGTTTAGTCTTCTGTTCTGACTCCCGTACCAATGCCGGTGTTGATCAAGTCAGCACCTACAGCAAGATGTACCAGTTCGGAGTCCAGGGCGACCGCCAACTGGTGATTAACTCTGCTGGCAACCTGGCAACCACCCAATCTGTCATCGCCAAAATCCGTAAAGACATCAAAGAAGGCGCGGATATTAGCCTGGCCACGGTCACCAGCATCCACGATGCCGCTGACTATGTGGGTGAAATCAGTGTCGCCGTGCAAGAAAAGCACGCGCAACACAACAGCAATGTCAGTTTTGAGGCCAGCTTTTTACTGGGTGGCCAGATCGGCCTGGAAACCCCGGCGGTGATGTTGATTTACCCGCAGGGCAACCACATCACTACCTCGGATCAAACACCTTACCTGCAAATCGGCGAGAGCAAATACGGCAAGCCGATCCTGGATCGCATCCTCAAGCCGGAAACAGCGCTGGATACCGCCTCTCTGTGCGCGCTAGTCTCCATGGATTCCACCATGCGCTCCAACCTCACTGTTGGCCCGCCGATTGAACTGATGACCTACGGCACCGACAGCGGCGTTATGAAACACAGCACCTTCGCCGCCGACAACGAATACCTGCGCAACCTGACCAAATCCTGGGATCACCAGATCGTCCAGGCCTTCCTGCAACTGCCGCCACCGCCGCAAAATTAAGCTGTTAAAACGCCGCAAATACTGCGGCGTTTTTATTTGTGCGCAGATCTAATAAAAGCCCAGTGCACTTATGGTGCAGATATTGCCTTACTAACCCCGACCCGCGAAAAGGCGAGCGCATCCGCAATAAACGTGAATGTCACAGCATCACAACGATTGGCGATGATAATAACTTGCCCTTTTCCCGGCCTGATGCACACTTGAGTGCACCAGCTTGGTCCACTCCCCGGTTACTGGAAGGAATTTTTTATGGCCATTCGCGTTGCCATTCACCATAAGACTGAATACCGTTTTGACCGTCTTACCACACTGTTTCCCCACGTATTGCGTTTGCGCCCTGCGCCACATAGCCGTACCAAAATTCACAGCTACTCGCTCAAGATAGAGCCGGAGCATTTTATTAACTGGCAACAGGATCCTTTCGGTAATTTCCAGGCGCGCCTGGTGTTTCCTGAACAGTGCACCCATTTGAAATTTGAAGTGGAAGTCATTGCCGAGATGACCTCGATCAATCCCTTCGATTTTTTTGTTGAGGATTATGCTGAACAGGTGCCCTTTGAATACGACCCGCAATTAAAACGCGAATTAATTCCCTACCTCGAAATCGCCGAAGCAGGCCCCTTGCTGAGCAAGTTGGTGAATAACATCAAAACAGAAATTCGCCATCGCCAGGTCACAGAAAAACCCTGGCACATTAACGATTTTATGGTGAGCATCAACCAGCGAATCCAGCAGGATATTGGCTATGGTGTGCGGCTTGAACCGGGCATACAAACCTGCGAAGAGACATTAACGCTCGCCAAGGGCTCCTGTCGCGACAGCGCCTGGTTGCTGGTACAGGTTTTTCGCCACCTGGGCTATGCCGCGCGTTTTGCGTCCGGCTATTTGGTACAACTCACCGCCGATGTAAAAGCACTCGATGGCCCCAGCGGCCCGGAGAAAGATTTCACCGATTTGCATGCCTGGACCGAAATTTTTATTCCCGGTGCCGGCTGGGTCGGGCTTGACCCCACGTCCGGTTTATTAGCGACTGAAGGCCATATTCCGCTTGCCTGCACACCTGATCCCATTTCTGCCGCGCCTATCACCGGCGCCACCAGTAAATGCGAAGTGGAATTCAGTTACAGCAACGAAGTATTTCGCATCCTCGAAGATCCGCGCGTAACCAAGCCTTACACCGAAGAACAATGGGCCACGATTAATGCATTGGGCGCGGCTATCGATAAAGAATTAATTGAGCAAGATGTTCGCTTAACGACTGGCGGTGAACCAACGTTCGTTTCCATCGACGATATGGAATCAGAACAATGGAACACAGGCGCATTAGGCGCCGATAAATTGCGCCTCGCCAAAGATTTATTACTGCGCATGCGCAGTACGTTTGCCCCGAATGGTTTGCTGCATTATGGCCAGGGGAAATGGTATCCGGGCGAAGAAGTGCCGCGTTGGGCTTTGGGCTGTTTCTGGCGTACCGACGGCCAAGCCTTGTGGCGCAACCCCGCATTACTTGCGCGGGTCGATAAGGATTACGGTTTAACTCACCTGGATGCAAAAAAATTCGCCCATGCCCTGTGCGATAAAATTCAGGTAAATAGTGAACATATCATTCCCGCCTATGAAGACACGCTCTACTACCTCTGGGCCGAACAAAAATTACCGGCAGATATCAATCCGCTCAAAGCCGATTTAAAAGATGATTTGGAACGCCGCCGCATTGCCCAGGTTTTATCGCGCGGATTAAATACTGAATCCGGTTATGTGTTGCCGATTGAATGGAATTACATCCATCACAATTGGCTCACCGGTCGTTGGAAATTGCGCGCCGATAATTTGTTATTAATTCCCGGCGATTCACCGCTCGGTTTGCGCTTGCCATTAAATTCATTGGACTTTCCCGAACAGGATTACGAGCGCTATCAACCGGAAAATGACCCACTGGAAACCCGTGCGCCCCTCGCGCCCAGTGGCCAGCAATACAACCAGTTAACCCTGGAAAAATCCGGCCCGGGTAAAGCGTCCAGTACGCATTCGCAAACCGCACAGCCCCGTCCGGCGCAAACGCAATCCGCACAAAAAGCACCGAGGAAATCCTATATCGAAGCCGGTTATGTGATTCGCACCGCGCTCTGTTTTGAGGTGCGTGAAGGCCGCATGCATTTATTTATGCCGCCACTCACCTACCTTGAACACTATGTTGCATTAATTGAAGCGATTGAAGACACAGCCGCTGCATTGGCAATCCCAGTGGTGATTGAGGGTTATGAACCGCCGAAAGATTATCGCCTGAAGAAATTTTTAATTACGCCCGATCCGGGCGTAATTGAAGTAAACATTCATCCAGTGGAAACCTGGAATGATTTGGTTAATAACACTGAAGCGCTGTATGAAGATGCACGGCAATGCCGATTGGGTACCGAAAAATTTATGCTCGATGGACGCCACTCTGGTACCGGTGGCGGCAACCATGTCACCTTTGGTGGTTGGTCGCCGGCCAATAGCCCGTTTTTACGCCGGCCGGATTTATTGCGCAGCCTGGTAACCTATTGGCAACATCACCCCGGTCTTTCCTATTTATTTTCCGGATTATTTATTGGCCCTACCAGCCAATCGCCGCGAGTCGATGAAGGCCGCGATGAAATGCTCTACGAATTGGAAATTGCCTTTAAACAAATGCCCGAAGGTATTGTGGAGCAGCCCTGGTTGGTCGATAGATTAATGCGCAATCTATTAATCGACATTACCGGCAACACCCATCGTTCGGAATTTTGCATCGATAAATTATACTCACCGGGTACTGCAAGTGGTCGCCAGGGCATTTTGGAATTTCGCGGTTTTGAAATGCCGCCTCACGCGCGTATGTCGCTGGTGCAAATTTTATTACTGCGCTGTTTAATCAGCCGCTTCTGGAAAAATCCCTACAAACAACCACTGGTGCGCTGGGGAACCTTGCTGCACGATAAATTTATGTTGCCGCATTACGTGTGGGAAGATTTACGCAATGTCGTTAATGACTTGAATGAAAATGGCTACCCCTTTCAACTCGAATGGCTCGCCGCCTTTGAAGAATTTCGCTTCCCGCATTATGGCCGGGTGCAGCTGGATGATATTCAAATTGAATTGCGCTGGGCCATTGAACCATGGCATGTCCTGGGTGAAGAGATCAGTAGCTTCGGCACCGCACGTTACGTGGATTCATCCGTGGAGCGGTTACAAGTAAAAGTCTCCGGCCTGACACCGGGCCGTTATGTGCTCGCCTGCAATGGTCGCCGCGTGTGTTTGAATCCCACTGGCAAGCATGGCGAATATGTGGGCGGAGTCCGCTATCGCGCCTGGCAGCCGCCTTCGGCGTTACACCCCACGATTGGCATTCACTCGCCGCTGGTGTTCGACTTAATTGATACCTGGAACGGCAAGAGCATCGGCGGCTGCAGCTATCACGTTAGCCACCCCGGGGGGCGCAGTTACGATCGCTTCCCAGTCAATGCCAACGAAGCCGAATCGCGCCGGGGCAACCGCTTCTTTGATTTCAACCACACACCCGGTGCCTTGCCCATAACACCAGCCGGCAAAATATTGCGCGAGTTTTTTGAACACAAACACCCACCTCGCCCCATGGCACCACCGGCCGAGGAACCGGCAGACGAGTACCCGCACACGCTGGATTTGCGTCGGTAGTGAACCCCAGGCGATCCTGTGATCACAGATTGCATCCACCGCGATCTGTGATTCCAGGGGAACAAACCTGGCAAATCGCGTTACAATTGCCAATTAACTGATAAAAACTCCCAAACCTACACCAACTAAATAAGCGCAATGAATTCCACACTTATGGAAACCCGGGTCAATACCAACCAAGGCGTGTTCACTTATCCCGCGCCGCCGCAGGGGGTAGATGAAGCCTACGATGCCGAGGGCCGAATTCGCCCTTACTGGCGCTATTTACTCCACAGCCTGGAAACCCTGGGGCAAGACACCATTGAAGAGCGCCAGAAAAAAGCGCGGAGAATTCTGCGCGACGATGGCGCCACCTACAAAATTTATGACGAGCCGGATGCAAACCAAAGCTGGCAACTCAACCCTATTCCATTACTGATCAACAGCGAAGAATGGAATCAGATCGAAACCGGTTTAATTGAACGCGCCGAATTATTTAATTTATTGCTGCAGGATATTTACGGCGAACGAAAATTAATTCGCCAGGGCGTGATTCCACCGGAACTATTATTTTCCCATCAGGGATTTTTACGCCCCTGCCATATGGTGAAATTACCAGGCGCCCATCAATTAATTTTGCATGGCGTTGATCTGGTGCGCGCACCCGATGGTCAAATCCGCGTGATGGGCGACCGCACCCAGGCGCCTTCCGGGGCTGGTTATGCATTGGAAAATCGCACCGTTATGAACCGTGTGTTTCCCAGTTTGTTTCGCGATAGTCACGTGCATCGTCTCTCCTTATTTTTTGCGCGCTTGCGCCAGCGCTTGCAGGAATTAAATCCCAATGGCGGCATTGCACGTATTGTCGTGCTGACACCCGGTACTTATAACGAAGCCTACTTTGAACACGCTTATCTCGCCAACTATTTGGGTTTCCAATTAGTGCAAGGCAGTGATTTAAGTGTGCGCAACGGCTATGTGTGGATGAAAGCCCTGGATGGATTAAAACGCGTGGATGTTATTTTGCGCCGTGTGGACGATAATTATTGCGACCCGGTGGAATTAAAAGGCGATTCACGTTTGGGTGTGCCCGGCTTATTGGAGGTGGCGCGCATGGGCCATGTCGCTATCGCCAACCCACTCGGTTCCAGCGTTTTGGAAAACCCGGCGCTGCTGCGTTATTTACCCGCTATTGCTCAGGCGCTCTTTGGGCGCGATTTAAAAATACATTCAGTAAAAACCTGGTGGTGCGGCAACCCTGGTGACCTTGAGTATGTGTGCGCAAATTTAAAAAATTTACTCATCAAACCCACTTATCGTCGCCCCGGCTTGTATGAGGTTTATGGCGCAGACTTGGATGAAAAAAAATTACAAGCCTGGCAAAATCGCATTCGCAAAAACCCTTATCAATTTGCCGCACAGGAATATGTCGCCGGAGCGCAAACACCCACCTGGCATCAAGGTAAAATTGTTCCGCGTCCATCGGTGCTGCGCACCTTTTCGGTTGCCAGCGAAAGCTCTTACGCGGTAATGCCCGGCGGCCTAACGCGTGTGAATTTGGATACTGGCAAAAAAATTATTTCCAACCAGCGCGGCTCGGTATCCAAAGACACCTGGGTGCTCGCCTCTGAGCCGGAAAAACAAATCAGCCTGCGCCCGGTAGATGTGCAACCCACGCAGGAAAGCAGCGGCGAATTGCCCAGCCGCGTGGTGGAAAATTTATTCTGGATGGGACGCTACGCCGAGCGCGCCGAATCCGCGCTGCGCCTGTTGCGCACGGTATTTATCCAAACTAACAAAACTGAAAAATTACCCGATGCGGTCGAGCGCAACTTGTTGTGTGCCATCACCCACGTCACTTCCACCTACCCCGGTTTCACCAGCCTGCAACCCATGCTGCTCAAAAACCCCGAGCCGGAAATGATTGCCATCATTCTTGATGCCAATCGCCTGGGCAGTGTCGCCAACAACCTGATCGCGATGATCAACTCGGCAGAACAAGTCAAAGAGCAACTCTCCAGCGATACACAACGCGTCATCAACGATATTCGCGATGAATTGGAACAGTTAAAAACCTCGCTCGATCCGTCATCGCTATCGGCACTGGAAGATGCACTCGCGCCCATGATCACTACGCTGCTCGCCTTCGCTGGCTTGATTCATGAAAGCATGACGCGCGGCAATGGCTGGCACTTTATGGAAATGGGGCGTCGGCTTGAGCGTGCGTTGCAAATTATTTCCAGTTTGCGTTCATTGCTCTGCGCACGCTTCGATGAAATTGAACAGGAAATTTTAATTGAATCCAGTTTAATGTGCGGTGAAGCGCTCATTCCTTATCGCCGACGCTACCAGAACGGCATTCGCATTGAGCAAGGGCTGGAAATGATTATGCTCAACGCCAAAAATCCGCGCTCATTAATTTATCAACTCAACCAACTGGAAAAACATTTTGCTGAACTGCCGGATGATCGCGAAACCTTTAGCGCCGAACATAAATATCTATTGGAGGCCACCACAGCACTCAAACTGAGCGATGTAAAACAGCTCGCCAAAGCCGAGAGCGGCATTCGTACCGAGCTGGATCAATTGTTATCGCGTTTGCAATATCTGATCACCAATGCCGCCAAAACAATTGGCCAACGCTATTTCGATCACGCCGAAGGCCCACAACTACTGGTAAAAAATACTGCCTGGCAGGATCAACTATGAAATACCGGATTCGCCACAGCACGCGCTATGAGTACTCACTACCTGTGAGCCACTGCTACAACATCGCCTATGTATTGCCGCGTTTTACCGAGCGGCAAAAAGTTGAGCATATTGAAGTCAAAGTTTCGCCGGGCTCTTCCAGCCAAACACAACACCAGGATTATTTTGGCAATCATTTCTTGCAGTTTGCGATTGAAAAAGATCACAGCGAACTGGACGTTACCATTATCAGTGAGATTTATATTAAAGAAGCAGGCGGCAATATCAATCTGGATTTTGGAACACCCTGTGCC
>JAGKXA010000381.1 GCA_021151615.1 Cellvibrionaceae bacterium
TCCATATGATCAAAGCCACGCTCATCGACATTCAGCATATTCAATGCGCTATCAGCCATCTTTGCAGTAACAGTGCCATCGCCTTTCATCTCGGCATAATCGCGCACACGACGCAGTAAACGGTTGGCGATGCGCGGTGTGCCGCGCGAGCGTTTTGCCACTTCACCGGCGCCTTCATAATCCATTTTCACCCCCAGCAAGGCCGCTGAACGCGCGACAATATGGGTGAGATCGGCGACATTATAAAACTCCAGACGCTGAACAATACCAAAACGGTCACGTAATGGTGATGTCAGTAAACCTGCGCGAGTAGTTGCGCCAACCAGGGTGAATTGCGGCAAATCCAGTTTGATTGAACGCGCTGCGGGACCTTCACCGATCATAATATCCAGTTGAAAATCCTCCATTGCCGGGTAGAGGATTTCCTCCACCACCGGGCTCAAACGATGTATCTCATCGATAAACAACACATCGCCCGGTTCCAGGTTGGTAAGTAACGCCGCTAAATCACCCGCTTTTTCCAGCACCGGGCCGGACGTGCTTTTAAGCGAAACATTCATTTCGTTGGCGATAATATTGGCCAGCGTGGTTTTTCCCAACCCGGGCGGTCCAAATACCAATGTGTGATCCAGTGCTTCATTGCGCTTTTTAGCGGCGCCAATAAAAATTTCCATCTGCTCGCGCACAGCGGGTTGGCCGACATAATCGGCAAGGTATTTCGGGCGCACTGTACGGTCGAGGTGATCCTCGCGTTCTTTGGCGGTGGGGGCAATCAGGCGATCAGTTTCAATCATGGTGGCTTTAAACCTATCAGCTTTAACCTTGTGGTTTTAACTCTGTGGACAAAAACTAGCCTGCAATACTGCGCAAGGCGATACGAATCAACTCTTCACTCTTCGCATCCGGCTTTTGCTTACTGGCCAGGGACACCATTTTTGCTGCTTCAACCGGCTTATAACCCAGTGCAATAAGCGCACTTTCCGCCTCGGCAAACACATCGTTATCGGTAGCGATACTCTGGATTTCACTGTGCGCCAACATGTCACCCTGCGGCATATCCCAGTTTTTCAGGCGATCGCGCAACTCAATCACCAAGCGCTCAGCCGTTTTTTTGCCGATACCGGGGACTTTGGTCAGCGCATTAATATTGTCGTCGCGCACACAGCGAGCAATGTCGTCCGCCTCCATGCCCGATAGAATCGCAATCGCTAACTTGGGCCCGACACCGTTGACCTTGATTAAGGTGCGAAACAGCGAGCGGTCGCGCTGTTCACTGAAGCCAAACAGTTGATGCAGGTTTTCAGTAATCGATAAATGGGTATGCAGCACTACCTCTTGCCCCAGCCCCGGCAGGCGATAAAAAGTGGTCATAGGAGCCTGTACTTCATAGCCCACACCGTTTACATCCAGCAGTAAATAAGGTGGCTGCTTTTCCAGAAGAATTCCGCGCAAACGTCCGATCATAGGATTGGTTTTCCGTCATGGCCAATGCGGCCCCAGTAGGGATCAACTGTTTTTATAGACAGTATTTTGTCCGGCATTGTAAAGGAGTTTAGACACAAGAGTCATCCATGCCAGCAGCGGGGTCGGAAATATTCCTGTTCTGGTGCCATACTTGCTTAAGGTTGTAGACGAACAAGGCTACGAGAAGACGTTATTGAACCCAAAAGGTGGACATAGCTATGTTTTCTTCTCGCGATTTTGCCGCTCCTCATACCCTGAGTGACTGGCGTCGCACCATCAGCGATCACTACCTGATCGATGAGGTTCCTTATCTCACCGAATTGATTCACTGGCTGGACCAGAACGAAACACAAATCCAGCAGGTGAACCAGCAAGCCCTCGCCTTCCTTACTCGCTGGAAAAACGCCTCATCCGAGCACAGCGATTGGCCACAGGAGTTCCTGCAAGCATACGGACTTAACACTCGCGAAGGTGTGGTGTTGATGTGCCTGGCCGAATCCCTTGTGCGTATTCCCGATAAAACATCTGCCCGAGCTTTTATTGCCGACAAGCTCGCGTCAGCCCATTGGCAAGATCGGCTGGGGGAACAACAACCCTGGATG
>JAGKXA010000382.1 GCA_021151615.1 Cellvibrionaceae bacterium
AACCCGCTTCGGCGGGTTTTTCATGTCACCTTTTTGGGTGACATAGCTGTTTTTTGAAGGGTGACATGGGTTAAGTTGTTGATTTGCATGAACAAAAATGCTCTATGTCACCCTATGACGAAATGACACTACTTTCCATATAGCAGATCGCGTTTTACGCACCATCCCCTATATATCTATTTTTATTAAATGTTTATATATGATTGTCATAGGTGTACACCAGTGACAAAGCCCTAGTGCCGCAAGGCTTTCAGAGCATGTCACGTTTCATGTCACCTTTTTGTGGTGACATAGCATAACAATGGTTGACAACATGACATAGGTGTCATAGTATTTACGTGTCAAATCAAAAGCGAGGTATTTATGCAAGACGTTAAGTCAAAAATTCAAAGCATTGTAAAATCAGCGACAAGCGACGAAAAACCAAAATGCGGCAAGACAATCACCGAGATAGCAAAAGACATCGGCATCGAAAACCCTTCGAAAGCCGTTGTAACAGAGCTTGGTATTGCAATAAAAAAATTAAAACTGGAGACAAAAAGAACAGCGAAAGGTCGCATTACATTTTGTGATGACTGGGATGCTTTATACAAAGAGCTGGGCCTGCAATAGCCACTGGTCGGAGCAGTGCCAGCGAAAAACCGCGCTATAGTGTGCGTATTGATAACGATGGAGGTAAATGATGATTAAAGAAAACGGCGACAAACCAGCGGCACCAGTTGACGGAGCCGCGCGCTACAGCGGCCTAACCAAACGCGAAATGTTTGCTATGGCTGCCATGCAGGGTTTCCTTGGCGCCGACATTAATTGGAACAAAACTAGCTTTGTTGACGTGTGTCACGATGCAGTTAAGTGCGCCGACGCACTACTCGCAGAACTGGAGCGCGCGAAATGAATAAAAAACTAATCCTAGCAGGAATGGCACTAGCGAGCGTCATCCTTGCTGACCAAGCCACTGTTGCGCATTACCGAGACAGACTGGTTGACACGCACGAGTTTGAGGCTGTTTGCAATATGGCGTACGTTATCGGCGTTGAGCGCACCAAGCGTAAAGCTGAGCGCGTGCTGGATGCCGACAGAGAGCCAACGGAAGGCGGCATCGCTTTCTTTTATCGCAAACGCGGCGTTATGGCCGCAATTTCGGGATGCTAATCATGACCTACTACGACCACACATACCTACATGACCACGACGCCGACCGCGCAGCCGACCGTGCCGGCCTGCAGCGTGTTCGGTATCACGCTGAGCGCGGACAACGTGGTGGCGGTGGTGCCGGTCACCTGTACCGGCACCAAGAGCGTGGCCAACTGCGTGACGGTCAACGACAACTCGCGCGCCGGCTGGGGCTTTACCGTCACCGCCAACTCGGTGCGCGTGGCGCCGGCTTATGTGACGTTCACCGGCACCACCGCCAACAGCGGCTCGCCGGCGATGGGGGCGACCAGCTATAACGCCACCAGCCTGTTCAGCAGCATGGCGATCGGGAAGACCCAGACGGCGGCGCAAGTGGTGGCCTTGTTCATCGCCAAGATCGGCACCAGCGGCACCTACAAAGCCTATACCGGCAGCAACGCCGCCTGCGTCAACGCGCTGCCCAGCAACAGCGTGTGCGTGGTCGATAGCGGCTCGAGCGCCAACACCGGCGCGCTCACCATCGGCGCCGTCAGCAATGCCGGCACGCTGGTCAGCACCACGGTGGCGGCGGCGATGGACACCATCCCGACCACCACGGCGGCGTTGTCGGCCGGATCCGGCGCGCCGAACCCGTTTGTGCGCGTGAACATTGTCAGCGGCTCCACCTATCCGAAAACCGCCGATCGGATTGACTGCGCCGGCGCTACCTGCACCTACGCGGAGGAGATGACCAACTTCGCCAACTGGTACGTCTACTACAAGAGCCGTCTGCAAATGATGAAGACCTCGGTCGGCATCGCTTTCTCGCCGATTACCGCCAACTACAAGGTGGGCTACGTCAAGCTGTCCAACGCAGGGGCGGGCAGTGCCATGGACTTGAAACCGGCCGACTTTACCGGCAGCGCGCGCTCGACCTGGTACACCACGCTGTA
>JAGKXA010000144.1 GCA_021151615.1 Cellvibrionaceae bacterium
ATTTAAGAGCCTAAACTGACTGATTCTCCCGGTTTTTTTCGCAGCGTTCAGCACCGCCCCGCCAATAACCCGCCAACGGCGTTTCAGTATGATCAGCAATTAATAACCTGGCCGCGCAACCAAATATCACCTGCTATGCTTATCCGACTAGTACCCAAAACCGGAGCATAACGATTGATGAAAGGCAGTTTTCACAGACGCAGATTGGCTATCGCCTGTGGGGTTGCTGGCCTTTACATCTACCCGGTTCAGGCAGAGCCCGCCAGCATTTATGACCTGTCGCTGGAAGAACTGCTGCAGGTCAATATCTCCACCAACCGCACACCCGCCGCATCCAATGCCCTCTCGTTTAAAGTCACGGTGATTACCGAACAGGAAATCCGTCAGCAGTTGGCGTTGGGTTTTACCACCAGCCAGGTGCTGGCCAACCTGATTCCCAGCTTTGCGCCAGCACGGCAAAAACTGAGCGTTCAGGGTGAGACCTTGCGTGGAGGCTCACCGCTGATCATGATCGATGGCGTTCCGCAAAGTAATCCATTGCGCGATGTCTCACGCGATGGCCATGTGATTGACCTGGAAATGGTGAAAAGCATAGAGGTCATTTATGGCGCCAATGCCATGCAAGGCCTGGGAGCGACCGGCGGCATTATTAATTTCATCACCCATGACACCGGCGATAAACCTGCCAGCCGACTTTCCAGCACCGTAAATTTCAGTGACCACCCCTCTGGCAATACCTCGGGCTACAAGCTGGGTTTTATGCACAACGCTGCCTTTGGCCTCACCTCTGTATTAGTGGCTGGCACACTGGAAGAGCAAGGGCTATTTCGCGATGGCAACGGGGATCTGGTGGGATTGGAGCAAATCCAGGGCGACATTCAGGACACTCACAGCCAGGACTTGCTACTAAAAGTAAGTCATCTTCTGGGCGCGCAAGAGTTTGAGCTCACGCTTAATGATTACGAAATAAAAAGTCACGGCGATTTTCTAGTGGTGCCAGGTAATATCCAAACCGGTCAACTCACCTCGATAAAGCCTGGAACGACTCAGGGCACTCCGCCGGGAAACAGGGTCAAAAATGTTGCTGTTGATTATCACAACAGTGAATTGATGGGCGGTGAAGTCTCCGCAAAAATTTTCTGGCAAGAATTTGCGGCCACCTTTGGCGCAACCAATACTGCTATTTTTCAGGATGTACGCCTGGGCAATAATATTTACGATCAATCGCAAATGCACTCGGAAAAATACGGTGCAAAGTTGAGTTTTTACACCGCACAACTAGCAGACACCCCATTGGATTTAACCATCGGGCTGGATTTGCTTGATGATAAAAACATCCAACCGCTGTTAATGACAAAACGCATCTGGTCACCGGAGATGCATTTCCGCAATCAATCGCCGTTTTTACAAGGCGATTATCATTTCACCGAAAAACTCACCCTGAATGCAACACTCAGGCGCGAGCTGGCGACCCTTGGCGTGAATGATTTTCAAACCATAGCCACCAGTGGCAACACTCAGGTAGAGGGTGGTGAACTGAAATTCAATAAAACCATTTATAACCTGGGTGCGATATACCAAATCACACCACACCTGAATGTGGTATTTAACGATGGCGAAGGTTTTGGAATGCCCGACGCGGGTCGCGAGCTGCGTGCAATCAATAAACCAGGATTAAATATAGAAGATGTATTTTCTATATCACCGCTGGTAACGCGCAACCGTGAATGGGGTTTGTTTTATGCATCCAAACACTGGCAAGGACAGCTCAGCCATTTTCAATCAGAAGCCAAACACGGCAATCAATTGCAATTGGTGGATGGCGTCTATCGGCTAAATCGTCGCCCCAGCGAAACCAGCGGCTGGGAATTTAGCAGCCGCTGGCAGGTATTTGATAACACCCAATTGAAATTAATGTACGCCGACACCCAAGGGAAATTTGATAGCAATGGCGATGGCACTTTGGATAGCGACTTGACGGCACTGGATATTCCACCGCGCCGTTTGGTGCTCGGCTGGTCGCAACAATGGCCGCTGCAGTGGACATCACACATTCAGTGGACTAACGATGCCTCACGCGATTTCCAAACACGTGGTACCACCACAGCAAGTTTTACCGGTTACAGCTTGCTGGATGCCAGCCTGACGCGAACAACTCGCTGGGGTGATTTTTCACTTGGTATTGCCAATATTACCAATCGCCAATACACGACTTACTTCACGCAGGTTGTGCAGCGCAATGATCGTTTTTTTGCCGGTCAGGGGCGCAGTTTCCATCTGCAATACCGCGCTAATTTTTAATTCCTCTAACCGCACTATCAGTTATTTTTTTGCCATTCAACATCCAACCGATAGGTGTCCAGCGCACCAACAGCAAGTAACTTACCGCACCTGTCACCAGCGTAACCCCCAACGAAGCCGCAAACTTGATAAACCAGCTCCAGTCTTTATCCATTAACTGGTATTGGAGCGCAAACAAAAGCGGCACATGGATAATGTAAATCCAGTAAGAACTGTCCGCCATAAAACGCATACTGCGACTCGGCGTATTTAAAAAGCGCTTTCCCAGTACCAGACAGACCAATGTCATCCATACCGCAACAAAAGCCTCGCAGAGCTTCAACACAATATGTGTGGTGAACTCTACCCTTGGTGCGGGGATGATGATTTTTTCAGGCATCAACTGAAAATAGACGGCGTAAAGCAAAAGGCTTCCCAGCAGCAGATACACCCAATAAACAGAAAATTGCTCAAGGAAATTATCGCTGTTAAATATCCAATAGCCTGCAGCAAAAAATAATCCAAAGAAACCAAAGGCCCAGAGCTGCGGCAAAAAGCTATCGGGCGCCGGCAATGGCGATGAAACCAGCAACAAACCAGGCAAAAGAAATAGCGGAGCTACCACAATAAAAACCAGCGGTTTGATTGCGGTAATTTTTTTACGAATAAGGCTCCAATCCACAAAACTCAACGCCCAGGTTAAGAGGTATAAAAAAACCAACACATACAAAAACCATAAATGCAGGGTAGTTGGCGGCGGTGGAGGTGGCGCTTCCGCTGGATTGGCAAAAGCTTTTGCAACCATAAGCATTACGGGCGATTTATTTTCCACGTTATTCACCGCTGCCAACATAGGGGCAACAACGGCCCACAAACACAGCGGCAAAAAAACAATCAACGGTAAAAGAACCCGCTTTGCACGATTGGTAAGAAGCCCTTTCATCCCGCGCTTCGCAACCAAATATGCAGCGAAGAACCCCGCAATGAAAAAGAACAAGGGCATGCGAAATAGATGCATAAAAAAGCCCACCACATCTACCAGCGGTGATTGCCGGGTATCAGCCGAGAGCCAATAGTCATTTAACATGGGGCTATAAGCCAAGGCTGCGTGAAAAAACACACCGGCAATCATCGCTAACGCACGCAAATTATCCAAATAGTGTAACCGCTGCTGCAGGTCTTTCCCTGCTGTTTGTGCAGCGGTTAATGCGCTCGCCGATGATTCTTGCGGGCGTGACTCAGCTGTGGAATCCATATCCGTCCCCTTGAAAAGATTGCCCACGTCCGGGTTATAAATTACAGGAAAGTTTCTTTGCGGGCCTGCGAATAAAAAGCAGATAGCAATGCGACAATAATAAGCGCTAACAGACAGGCGATTATGCCAATCGCGGTACTGTTCCAGTGAGGCTCTTGCGACCATACGTGCTGCGCAATATCCGGAACACGGAAAATGATGTAAAACATGGGCCCGATCAGACAATTAGCAAACACCATTACAAATAGCACGACACCTTCTGATTCAATAATCATGCCTACCGCCCAGGTCAGGCAATAGCACAGCATAAAATACAGTGCACCAATAATCGTTAACGGCAAAATACCATCAGGAATAGGCGTTAATATAAACACTGCAATGGTTGCGCTTACAACAACGACCCAAGGAATAAAAAACAGTGTCATATTGGCAATTAATTTCGCAACCACATAATCACTTGGCGATATTGGCAAACTCATAATAAACGGAAGGGTTTGCTCTTTGCGTTCATTGATAATGGTATTGGTTAACTGGTGGTTAGCCAACCCAATCACCATACTAAAGAGCAAGGTAGTTCCCATAACAAATTGCCACTCACCCAGGCTGATGAAGCTCAGCGCAAGAAATGCACCTGTCATATAAAGGGCGATCAGTTTGCGGAGCAAATACCAATCCTTTTGAATTAATATTTGTACAACCGGCATATTTAATGTGTAATTCATGAATGCACTCCTGACCTAACGGTAGCCACAAATATTTTCTCCAGCGACATAGGTTCCACACTGGAAATACTTGCCCCCTGCTCATGCAAACGCTCGACCACAGAATCCTGAAATTGATTCACCACCAATTCAAAGAGCGAACCGTTTTGTTTTACTTTTACCAAACCCGGCACTACTAATTTGCTTGTATCGAGATTGCCGGTAAATAAAATGCGCCGCCAACGATCCAGGTAGGTTTCCTTATCTTGCGAATCCAATAACTTTCCTTTGTGCAAAAAACTAATAGTGTCCGACAGCTGTTCTACATCCTGAGTATTGTGCGATGAGAAAAGCACGCTGCGATCTTCATCGCGCAAAATGTCCGCTAATTCCGAGAGCACTTCTTCGCGCGCAACCGGATCAAGCCCTGTGGTTGGCTCATCCAACACTACCAGTTTCGGGCGGCGTGCCAATACCAACAATAAACCGGCTTTAACGCGCTGCCCATGGGAAAACCCCTTGGTTTTTTGATCGGCTTTTAAATCGAATATCCTCAGCAAATGATCGGCATACAACGGATCCCAGGCCGGGTAAATAGATTGGATAAAACCCATATGCCAACGCAGGGTTTCATTTTTATACAAGCGCATATCGTCGGAAGCAAAACCGATATGCGCTTTAACCGCCACTTGCTGTCGTGGTAGTTCGCAGCCCAATACATTAACGTTACCAGAGTCCGGTTTTACAAGGCCCATCAATAACCGCATGGTAGTAGACTTGCCGGCACCGTTAATACCAACCAGTCCCATTACCTGCCCTTGCGGTAACTGCAAACTGAGATTATCGAGATAAAAATCCGGATACCGCTTACAAACCTGGTGAAACTCAATGGCGTTTTGCATTTTTCACTCCTGCGATCAATGTACGCATATAAACCCCTGTTGAAATTAAACAATCATTCATCGGCTAATGCTTTTTTTACACGCGTCACTATTTGGTTATCACTCAAACCCAAAGCCCGACCTGCGCCTATCAAACCGGCGATGTATTCATCCAACTCCGCCTCACCCAAGGCTTTTTGCACATCGATCACATCGGCAACAAACGAACCTCGCCCCGCTTGAGTGACAATGACACCCTCTGTTTCCAGCTCGGTATAAGCGCGCTTAACCGTGATCACACTCACTTTGGTCGCCACACTTAATTCGCGAATAGATGGCAAAGGATGCCCTGCAGGCCAATCGCCCACTCGAACTTTTTGTTTAATCTGCTCCATGATTTGCAAGTACATGGGCCGACTATCTTGCTGCGAAAGAAACAAACCCTCAGTCACGCAACCCCCAACTGTATATATACGATATGAACAGTATACACAGATATACACAGTTGGCAAGTGTGTCTACCACCCGTCTAACCGACAAAGCACACATATTTTTCCCAAAAAAAAACCCCGCAAAAGCGGGGCAAAGGAAAGAAGCTAAAAATGTAAATGCGATACAAGCATTAACGCCGCTGGTTCATGAGCGCAAAAAAATCTGCGGGGGCTGGTGTCTCGAACGTTAATTCTTTGCCAGTTTTTGGGTTAATAATCTTTAGGGATAACGAATGCAAACCCATGCGCACACCGGCGGTGCCGTAACGTTGATCACCAATGATCGGATAACCGAGCCAGGATAAATGCGCACGTATTTGATGCTGGCGCCCTGTATCAATCTGCACGCGTAGAAGTGTTCGGCTACCATTGGTTCGCTCTGTTGTGAAGCGAGTCACTGCTGGCTTTGCATCCGGGTGCACGCCCACGTGCATACGATATTCTTCCTCATCAGCACGCAGCGGCTGGTCAATGGTTCCTGCCGCAGGATTGGGGCAACCTTCCACAATAGCCAAATAGGTTTTCTCTGCGTTATCCCATTTTGCCATCACGGCTTCACGCATTTCACGTGAAGTGGCAAATAACAGTACGCCAGAAGTATCGCGATCAATTCGATTCACCGGCCATAATTTTACCGCTTGTGAACGACGCGAAAGTTGGTTGCGCAAAATTGCCAGCGCGTGTTGTTGCGTTTCTTTAGTGGTACCAACGGATAGCAATCCTGCCGGCTTATTAATCGCAATGATGTCGCGATCAGAATAGAGAATTTCCAATTGCGATGGCGAGCTGTTTGTTATTTTAGCGGCTGCGCCCACTTCAACCAGGTCGCCCACATTAAGCAGATAATCATGTTTTGTGGTGGATACGCCATTTACACTAACGCAACCACTTTGCAAACGCTGTTTAATTTTACTGCGCGCCCAGCCTTGAAGTTGCAAACCGAGAAAGTTTAATAACTTCGCAGGCTCTTTAACCTGTAATTTTTCAGACATGATCATTCGCTCTGGCGTTTAGGCGCACCAGTTTAACCATTTTATTAACTTTTTTCCTGCGATATCTGCTTACCATACTTCGATTGATATTACCCAAATCACGATAAGCGATTTGCCAACACCAATACATCGACAAAACAACATTAATAAACTATCTGTCGTTGTCCTCAAAAATTATCGAAAGCGTTCCACTTTTTGCGGCACCAACAACTAATGGATAGAGTTTACGATATGCAATGCTACTACTGGATACTGACATATTCTCAGGATCGGTGTGCGCACTTGTTCCAACCAAAAGACAGCCCTCTGTATCTGTATGGGTATTTCCACAATGAATAAGGATGTCAGTGAACCCCGGAACATCTAATACCTCGAGCATTCCTTCATGATGAATATCCTTGAATCGTTCTTTGTACTGTTGATGATGTTTTCCGTAGGCTCTTAAAGCCATCTTATACGTGCCTGCAGGAATTCGCGTTTCCTTAGGCACTTTGATCGCTCGAAACTCGTCTTCAAGCCCAAAACAAACAAAGTGCTGATCCACAGAAATATGGCTTATTGTCGATTCACTATCTGAGATAAATCTATCTACGATAATCTTCATGATATCTCCTTTAATGATGTATTTTTTGTGCAAGCATTGGTAATCAACCTGAAACTTCCTACCCTTCAATTTTTGACAAGAGTAGCCCGCCCGAAAGATTATCGCGCTGACTTAGAATCTAACACCCCCTAAAATGGGGGTACTTGAATACTATCCCCAAATAAAAAGGCGACCACTCGGGCCGCCCGCCTTAAAACTTCGAAAGTCCGTTAAAAAATCATTTGCGCCAAATTCCAGTGTACACAGAACCACAGTACCACCAACCGGTGCGGGTATAACCCTGGCTAGCTAAAGTGTTGGATTTGCTGTTGAAACTGCTCAACGTCATACCAAAGTAGGCATACCATGAACCACTCGCTGGAATCCAGGTAGTATTGTAGATCTGGCCGCCATCAGTACAAGGGAAGGTATCCATCATCACCCCTGAATCGGCAAAGTGATTGAACCAGGCTTGCATACGCTCATCAGGAATATTGTTAACTGTCCAGTAACCCACAGAGTGAGGTGCCCACACCATAACTTCGCCATTAGGCAGCTTATTACCATTTAACAAAGTCCAGGGGCCATTAACAGAAGCGGTTTGATTGGTGTAAGGCGTTGTTTGACCATGGTCAAAATTGATATCAACCGCACTACCCCCGCTAGTCTGCACATGTACATGCAAATGTGGGCCCGATGAATTGCCATTGTTACCTACTTTACCCAATACCTGGCCTTTGGTAATACGCGCACCGCCAGTGACTTTCCCCGCGTTGGTCCAGACAGCGCCTATCTCAGGGGTTGGCAGATAAGTGGCATTATGCGGGCACAAGTTGGTTGGGATGGAACCCGGTTGGGCATGGGCATAGAGCGCATAATTACCGTCATCCTGCAGCACCCACAAGTGGTTGCCACCATAGCCGATGTAGCCTTCAGCAAGCTTGGCATGATTGGAGCCTGGGGTGTTTTCCGGTGCATTACGCCAGCACCCTACAACAGTACCCGAATCCATCGCCCGGATGTTTGCACCGTAGACGATATAACTGGAGTTCAAGTTTGTGGGAGAAGCATCAGTTTTCAACTGCGACCACTTACCACTGCCTGTATGGCGACGAGCGACAATATCCTTGGCAGCGGCTTGTGCACCGCCCGACCAGTGAGTAGTGGTGGTATAACGATAATTCAGGTTGATGTCATCAGCGCGCAGCGGGAAATCCGCAGCGACCGAACAAACTGAAACCAATGCAGATGCAGAAGCGAGAACAACGCGAGCGAGAGTGTGAAATGCGTTCATAGCAAATATCCTTTTAAAATCGAAATTGAGTGAGTGGTTCGAAGCTGATTCACCGGGTTAACTTCGTGCCAACAAGCGGTTGTCAGATCCGGCAAGCGTTGTATTTGCAACGCTATGGTGGCCATTTTACGAGGATTGAATTGAGAAAATAGTCGCCATTTGCGGAGAGTTTTGTGCGCCATTGGCTGGGAAGTAATTTACGCACGTTAAGGAGGTGAATTTGTCACAAACCGCACCAACAATAGTTAACCAACAACTTATTTCAGGGCTGATTTCCGTATAATTTCAAATCAAAAAATACGGCGACCAAAAGTCGCCGTATTTTTTGATTTCAACAACTTTGGTTATTTCACATCAAACCTGTCCAGCATCATTACTTTATTCCAGGCGCTGACAAAATCACGCACAAATTTTTCGTCAGCATCATCAGCCGCATAGATTTCGGAAATAGCACGCAGTTCAGCTTGTGAACCAAACACCAAATCTACCGGAGTTGCAGTCCATTTCAATTTACCGGTTTTGCGATCCAAACCTTCGTACAAGCCTTCCGTTTTTGCAGACTTTTTCCACTGAGTAGACATATCCAGCAAGTTCACAAAGAAGTCATTGCTCAATATGCCTGGTTTATCAGTGAAAATACCATTTTTGGAACCGTCACTATTCGCTGCCAGTGAACGCAAACCACCGACTAACACTGTCATTTCCGGAACAGTCAGTGACAGGTAATTAGCGCGTTCTACCAAGGCTTCTGCGGGAGATAAGTAGCTTTCTTTAGAAAAATAATTGCGGAAGCCATCGGCTTTTGGTTCGAGCACGGCGAAAGATTCAGCATCGGTTTGCGCCTGGGTTGCATCGACGCGACCAGGCGTAAATGCCACCTCCACAGCATGGCCACCCTTCTTCGCCGCTTGCTCTACTGCTGCCACACCTGCCAATACAATTAAATCCGCGAGCGAAACTTTTTTACCACCGGTACTTGCCTTATTGAAATCAGCTTGAATTTTTTCCAGCGCTTTTAACACCTTCGCCGTTTCTTTGGGGTTATTAACCGCCCAGCTATTTTGGGGCGCTAAACGAATGCGCGCGCCATTGGCACCACCGCGCAAGTCAGTGCTACGGAAGCTGGCCGCCGATGCCCAGGCAGTTCTAATCCACTCTGCTGAATTAATGTTGGACGAAAGAATTTTTGTTTTTAACGCAGTAATATCCGCTGCATTAATTAATTCGTGATCAACCCTCGGGAGCGGATCTTGCCAAATCAAATCCTCGGTTGGTGCTTCTGCACCTATATAGCGAATACGTGGCCCCATATCGCGGTGAGTCAATTTAAACCAGGCTTTTGCAAAGGCAAGTTCAAACTCTTTTGGATTTTCTTTAAAGCGCAGCGAAATTTTGCGGAATTCCGGGTCTTCCTTTAACGCCAAATCGGTAGTGAACATAATCGGCGCATGGCGTTTGGTTTTATCGTGGGCATCGGGAACCAGATTGGCGGCCTGGCCATCTTTAGGAATCCATTGAATAGCACCCGCCGGGCTTCTGGTTTGCACCCAATCAAAGCCAAACAGGTTATCGAGATATTGGGTTGTCCAGGCGATGGAATTAATGGACCATGCCCCCTCAAGCCCACTGGTGATGGTATCGCCAGCATTGCCTTTTCCGCACTTATTTTTCCAACCCAGACCCTGCTCTTCCACCGATGCCGCTGCCGGCTCTTTACCCACACAATCTCCCGGCTTGCGCGCACCATGGGCTTTACCGAAGGTGTGACCACCCGCAATCAGGGCCACGATTTCTTCATCGTTCATCGCCATAGCACCAAATGCCTGGCGAATATCTTTAGCCGCCAGGAGCGGATCAGGTACACCATTGGGGCCTTCGGGATTTACATAAATCAATCCCATTTGCACCGCCGCAAATGGCTTTTTCAATTCGCGATTTCCGCTGTGACGCTCGTCACCCAACCATTTTTTCTCACTGCCCCAGTTCACGCGCTCCACTTCCCAATCATCCTCGCGGCCACCAGCGAAGCCAAAGGTTTTAAAGCCCATGGATTCCAGCGCAACGTTACCGGTCAGCACCATTAAGTCGGCCCAGGAAATTTTGCTACCGTATTTTTGTTTAATTGGCCACAACAGACGGCGCGCTTTATCCAGGTTTGCGTTATCCGGCCAACTATTTAACGGTTCAAAACGCTGCTGTCCGCCGGCGGCGCCGCCACGCCCATCGTGAATACGATAGGTACCTGCACTGTGCCAGGCCATACGAATAAAAAACGGCCCATAGTGGCCATAGTCTGCCGGCCACCAATCTTGTGATTGGGTCATCAGGGTTTTGATATCGGCTTTAACAGCAGCTAAATCCAGTTTTTTAAATTCTTCCGCGTAATTAAAGCCCGCGCCCATAGGATTGGATTCAACCCCATGCTGGCGCAAGGAACTTAGATCCAATTGCTCGGGCCACCAAAAATTATTGTTCGTAACACTCTCACTTTGTGCGAATACGGTGCCAGATTGCATAATCACTGAAATACTCAAGGCGAGTACAGACACCATAGGAATGGATTTTCTTAACATGATTTTTTCCTCTGTTTAAGTGTGAAGAGTCAGGTTAAAACACGAGCGCGCATTTTTTTGGCGCTTGCAAACGGAGCCATTTTTATAGGTTTTGGCACTTAACTGAACCTTTGAAGAAAAGCGATTTAATCAACCGCAATGAGTCGCTTAAAAAAACAAAAACCATGCAAGGCAATAAACCTTGGCAAACTGATTTTATAAAATCGCTTCTCGGGAATGATTATAAGAACAACATTCACCCACAGAGTTCGTATTTTTAACTATAAGGTCAGTTGAAAATTACAATTAACATTTGCGTAAAATTTTATTTAAACTGAATGTCAATTTATTCACATACCCCT
>JAGKXA010000145.1 GCA_021151615.1 Cellvibrionaceae bacterium
GGACATCGCCGAGAAGCGCAAGCCGCAAGATGGCCGCATCAAAACCCGTCGCAGCGATGGCAGTGAAATTGAACTGCGCATGTCGACCTTGCCCACCGCCTTTGGCGAAAAACTGGTGATGCGGATATTCGATCCGGAGGTATTGCAACGCAGCTTCAGCGATTTGGGTTTGGTCGGCGATGATTACGCGCGCTGGAATACCATGCTCAATCGTCCCAACGGAATTTTGCTGGTAACCGGCCCGACCGGTTCCGGTAAAACCACCACGCTCTATTCGTCGCTACGACAAGTCGCCACGGATGAAGTGAATGTCAGCACCATTGAAGATCCGATCGAGATGGTGGAAGAACGCTTTAACCAAACCCAGGTACATCACAAAATCGGACTGGACTTTGCTGCCGGTATTCGCAGCCTGATGCGGCAAGATCCGGACATTATTATGGTGGGCGAAATTCGCGATCTTGAAACGGCGCAGATGGCGGTGCAGGCGGCGTTAACCGGTCACCTGGTTTTATCGACGGTTCACACCAATGACGCACCTTCAACCGTTGCGCGTTTATTGGATTTGGGAATTCCCTCTTATTTAATCAACGCGACCCTGCTCGGCGTTATGGCCCAGCGACTGGTGCGGACTTTGTGTCCGCATTGCAAAGAAGAGGGGCAAATTAGCCAGGCGGATTGGCAGGAATTGGTGGCGCCCTGGAAGGTGCAGCTACCGGCCAAAGTCTATCGCCCGATGGGTTGTCTGGAGTGCCGTAATACCGGTTATATGGGCCGCCAGGGTTTATATGAAATTCTGGTGATGTCGGAATCGCTAAAAGAGCGAGTCACGCCCGATTGTAATTTGCAGGATATGCGCCGTCAGGCAATGAAAGAAGGCATGCGAACCTTACGTTTATCCGGGGCGCAAAAAATTGCGGCGGGATTAACCACTATGGAAGAGGTATTGCGCGTTGCGCCGCCGCCGGAAAAAGCGGGTTAAATAATACAAACGCAAATGGGAAATTTAAAAAAGCTAACTGGTGATTTAAGCGTGAGTAAAAAATGGCGACAGTGAGTCGCCATTTTTTTTGCGTTGCACAAGCCCTTAAGGCTTTGTGCAATTTTTAGTGGATAAAGCCAAAGCGCGCCTGCTGTGCCTGGAAGCTGCGCAGTATGCGTGGGTCGATGGTGCATGAAGTTGCTGCAGTACCAACTAGCGCTTGGTTGCGACGTGCCAGATCATTAAATTCCCTGAGCAGGGAGCTAATAATATCGTCTGGTATTTGGAAGGGTTGTGACCCTGAGGTTCCCTTCATAAAACCGGACAGGCTGCGATTAATCGGGCTTATGTGCACGAAGGGTGTATTGGTTTCTGATGCATGGCAATCGTCACAGGTATTCAGTGCAAATTTATGGCGAATTTCACTTCTGATTTTGTCGTCAAACGCCAAGCCTGCATCGGTACCTGGGACAATAGAGGACTTGTAGCAGAGTGGGAAGCTGGTTGGCACTGTCGTGGGCTGGATTTGCCAAGTGGTTGATGCGCTGTAACTGGCAACCCCGCCGAGGAATGGCTGGTTGTTAAAGATGGCCGGTACATTATGCGTCTCACACAAAATCGCATTGCTATTTTGTTGCAAGTAATCCTTCATCAAAATTTCGTTTGGTGAACCTGGGCTTGCAATACGGAAGCTAAACGGATCTGGTGTTTGCTTAATGGTTGCAGGTGCCAGTTTTTTGGTGTTTGGATCAATCACAAATTCACGCAAGTGCCATAAGAAATCGTTAAAGGTACCAATGCCATCGAACGCAAAGTCGTTGGTGCGCAATTGATTTAACTTGTTAACGTTTGGCGCAGTGACGGTATCGGTAATCGCTTTAAGCGCATTTAAATAAGCGCTGCTGTTGCGGCCAGATTGTACGCCGATGGTATCCAAAGCAATCCATTTATTGGCGAGATCTTTCAAGCTTGAGCAGCCGGTAGTCGCATCGCGGTATTCGAAAATGGCAGTCATTTGGTCCGCACTTCCCGGTATACCGTTGTTGCGGCACTGGCCAGTGGAATCGCGCGTGATCAAACCGAATACAAAACGAATTTCGCCAGGTTTGTTAGCAGTGGAAACGCCATATGCGGGAATTGTTGCAAGGTCAATTCGGTTCACAATTGCTAACAGGCGGAAAGGTAGTCGATCCATGTTGAGCGTTGTTGCATTGTTTTCATCCCAGCCCTGGAAGAAATCTTTAATACGCGGGCGGGCGAGAATGGTAAATCCGTTTACGTTGGAGTTATTGATCCAGTTGCGCAGCCAATCGTGAGCAAATTGCTGATCAGTCATGCCTGAGGTGGCTTCGTTGTTCAGGTTCGAAATTAATGTTTTGAATGACCAGGCAGCATTGGAGTTAACGTTGTTGCCGGTTGCATCGGTATTACAGGCGTCGAAGGTCAATGTTGGGTTTGCCACTACAACTTTGTCGTTAATTACCAGCGCGTTCTCTGGAACAACCAGCGCCGGTGGAACGGGGGCAGGTAAAGGTGCTGGCGCTGCTGTTACTGCCAGGCCTTTAATGTTGGTTGTTGTTGGTGCGCTCGAACTGGCGGCAAATTTTTGTGTGCTAACCACAGTGCGGCCGGAAAATTCACGCACGATCGGATTGCTTACCGTACTTAGCTTGTTGTTAAAGGCCGTTTGCGTATTGTTGATATCAGTGAGATCTATAGTGACAAACGCACTAAAAATTCCATCGCCGGATTTTTCATCTGCACCTTCGGCCAAATCGTTAAAGGCGGTAATTTTTCCTTCCATGTCGAAAGAAAAACGGCCTTTTAATGCTTCCATCGCGGCGTCGAGTTTGAAAGTAGCCTGGGCGATGGCATTTCCCTGGCTCACTGGAGTTTGGAGTTTGAATACCTCCATTTTTTCCAGCACGGCTTTGGTTTGGCCGAGTGTAGGAGCGGCACACAAAAAACGAACTTCGTAATCAGGGCAGGCGCCGCCCGGTTGATCGACGTTGTAACACATCATCCCGTTGGTTGCGTCAAAGGTACGCAATTTATGTGGAGTAGCCATGCCGGGTGTGAATACATTGGTAGTTCCCTTGATGCGAATTTCTATAGCACTGGGGGTAGTACAAACTGACGCGGGAGTTTCGGTAAGAAATGCGGAGAGCACTTCTGCATCGCCATTACCAGAGGGGTTGTCCCTATCCAACCAACTTGTCCAGGCGTTGCTAACGCCCGTCTGTGCATGAATAGGTGAGAGGGGTAACGCGGATAACACGCATAAGAGCGATAAGCCCATTATTTTTTTATTCATCGATAAAATCCTTGAAAGGTGATCATTGAAAGTTAATGGTCTCAGTAATTATCCTTTTATATCTCTTCCGAAGGAGACCGCCTGATACTCTAGGCGAAGGTTGTTAAAGATCTGCCTTTTTTCCGGTTGAGCTGAAAATAATGTCACTTAAAAAAGAATGGTGTCGCTTGGCTGATTTATTGACGAGAAAGTTTTTTATTAAGGTTGTGTTTTTTTAAACAATAAAACAAACCCACCGTTATTCGCGCTCATTTGTGGCGTTAAAACCATTGTTGAAATTGTCAGATAGTTGATAAAAAGCCCAGTGCAAATTTATATGCTCCGGGCTCTTGCGAGAATTTAGTGGTGCGGTATTAACGGGAGATTGCCAACTAGAAAACCAACTTCGTTCCAACGAATGCCAACATGATAGCGAGTGCCGGACGCAAATAGTGGTCGGCGACGCGATTGGCTAAATGGCTGCCTGCATAAATACCCGGCAGTGAGCCTATCAATAAATTGGCGAGTAAATGCCAATCCACATTGCCAAGGCCCGCGTGCCCCATACCTGCAACGAGTGTAAGTGGAACCGCGTGAGCGATTTCAGTTCCCACCAAACGCACTGTTGGCAGCAGCGGATAGAGCATAAACAAAGCCACTGTGCCAAGTGCACCGGCGCCAATAGAGGTAATGGTAACTACGGCACCGAGAATCATGCCGGTAAAGACAGTGGCAATCATTTGCTGGCGACGATTCATTCGTGTAATCCACGAATTATTTTTCTGACTGTAATCAAAAATTTTTCGCTTGAATAAAATTGCCACTGCCGTCAGTAACAACGCATAACCCAGGGTTACTTTAATGACTTTGTTAAGTGTGTCGGTATCAACGCTGATGGAATGCAACACCCAAAGTGTAATGGCCGCCGCCGGTAAGCTGCCCAATGCCAATTCGCCGGTAATTTTCCAATCGATGTTTTTCTTTTTGTGATGTACATGGATACCGCCCGCTTTGGTGATGGCGGCATAGAGCAAATCGGTGCCCACCGCATTGGCCGGGCTAACACCAAAGTACAGCAGGATTGGCGTCATCAAAGAGCCACCACCCACACCGGTCATCCCCACAATAAAACCCACCAGCAAACCGGCGACTATGTATGCAACCTGGAAATCCATAAGTTAACTCGCACAAACTGTTAAAAAATAAACAGTTATTGTTGATAATCAAGCAGGTTGCGCAGGCTATCAGCGATGAGGGGTGGATGCCTAATGCTAATTAGTTTGGTGCTTATAACCCAGGGTTTTAATGCGCTGAATCAGGCAATTGGTTATCGGGCTTGGTGCCAGGCTTGAGTCGCTGATCGGGCAGGGCTAAGGGATCAACAAAATACCGGGTATAGTCTTCGGACAAACCTCTGATCATAGGGTTTTCCAAATAAAAAATTTTGCGACCACGCATTTTGGCAAAGTCGATGCTGAGTTGATTTTCCTTGCGCCAAAGTTCCAGTAGCGAGCCATCGTTGTAGGCAATATGCAGGCCCTCCTCGATTCGCTTTTTGAGCAAGGGGTTGTTGCCATTAAGATAAAAAAAACGAGGCATACGATAGACCAGGGCAAAGCTCTCGTCGTAGGTTAATTTACCTATGTCCTTGTATTGTTCAAACTCTTCCATCAATTCGTTTGCACCGCGACAAAATAAATCGAAGCGACCGCCGGCAACCATTTTAAAAAGGCTGACATAGGAACTCACTTCAACCACGTTAAAGCCGTTGTGCCGCAGTATTGCAATGTCGGCCCAGCCCACACCTTGCCCGATACTGTATTTCCTGAGTTCATCCAGCGTTTGTACCTGCTTTATTTTTTCCTTTATCGCAGGGTTAACAAAGCAAACTCGATAACCAATGATGCCCAAGTCGATCGGAAAGTTAATAAAGGTCAACCCCTGGGACTCCTCGAGCTTTTTGTCGTAACTGATCTCCAAAATGAGATTGGGGTGAGTGTTCTGGATGAGAGAGTGCAGCAGGCGTGCATAGTTGGTTGCGGGTAGACCAAGCAATTGATAATCCCCGTAAGCGGGGCGGGTTTTCTCCAGCGCAAGGCGCAGGAGTTCAATATCGTAAACGTAGCGATTATTGCCGAAATCCAGTGGGGATCTGTGCCATACAACCTGCTCAGCCTGAAGGTGCCAGGGAAGCAGGGCGATCATCAAAAAAATTATGCGGGATAGGAGGGGGCGCATGGTGTTTTCGGTTCAGGGAGATGCCTTTAAGACTAGCAGCGAATGGCGCATTAGTTGGCAAAAGTAGTGAATGTTCACGGTATCATTCATGCGCTTTAGTTCTGACTACCTCAAGTGCAATAGCGGATTGTGAAGCGATGGGAATTGGGATAAACGTTTTTTATGAGTATTAACAGTCGCTCGGTGCTAGCAAATACGCGCTGTCGACGGGAACGTTACAGATCAAAAAATTGTTGCTCCAGTGGGCTGGATATTAGCAGCGTGCAGGATTGATTCAATTGGCGCTAGCGCATTTTTTTCCAATCAAATGTTTTTCGCGTTCCAACAATTCAGTCAGGTTGTCGGTTTCCACTGCACCATCAATAAAAATTTCCTCTACCGTTTCTTCCTGCGTACGCAAAATACCAATCTGGGTAAACATCAAGGCATCTTTTGTTGGCAGATTTTTAAAGAAGTTTTTCCCCATGTGTTCGCCATTTACCCAAACTTCGGCAGAGCCGATTCTTGGATCTGTAGACCAATGGATATGCATGGCTACGCGATGCCATTGCCCGGGGGCTGCACCGTGCGGTAATTTCCACAACACCTCTTTGCCTGCACTTTCCTGAAAACTTAATTCGCTACCGGTAATGTTAAATCGCAACATTTGTTGCCAGCTTTTATCTGATTCCCAATAACCCAATTCGTGTTTGTGTTCGGTCATTTTTTTGGGCAAATAAAAGCTGAACGCAAAAAAGTATCTTTACCCTCGTAGGTATTTCCCGCTGCACCGCGGTGATGGAACTCGCTGCGATTTAAAAATTTATTGCCCTTCCAAATAAACGATTCATCGCCTGTTAAATGTACCTTGCCTGCATATTTTCCATCAAACGCACATTCGGTGATGACGGATAATCCTGCGGGATTGATGGCGGTACTCCACTGCGATTGATCCCCTGTTTCAAAATTGCCTTGCCAGGGGATGCTGGCATTTAGGGGAAGTGACAGGCCAATGATCACTAACGTGAAAATTATTTTTTTCATAGCTTGGGTCTGTGTGCGGGGCCAAAAATTAATCTTCGTAAACATCTTTGCGGTGGCCAACACGAAGCACCAGTACCGTTAATTTTCCGTCTTCAATGTTGCAAATCAGGCGGTAATTTTGGATGCGGTAGCGCCACAGGCCCGCGAGTTCGCGAACCAGGGGTTTGCCAAAACGGCGGGGATCTTCATCGGTGGCAATGCGCTCGCGTAAGTAGCGCAAAATATCTTGCTGGGACTGGTGGTCGAGCTTGCGCAATTCCTTGCGGGCCGCCTCATCAAACTCAACTATCCAGGTCACTCTCTTGCTCCAATTCATCCAATGTCCAGCGTTTGCCTGGATGCTCCATGCGGCTCATGGCCAGGTATTTGTCTTCCATCTCATCCAGGTGCGCCAGTATGGCCTCCTTGGCGTAGAAGGTCTTGGTGCGACCGGTTTTGGCCGCAAGCTGTGACAGGCGATCCTCTATGTCTTCGGGCAGGCGGATAGCAAGCATGGTATACCTCGGTGCTATATGTGTATGACATGTATAGCATAGCAGAGAGGTTGGTATAGTGGATAGGGGACGGTTTAATGCCGACTGTTTCCAGTCGGCATTTCGGTTATTGAAGAAAAAATCACACCGGCTGCGAAATCACGCCATTACAAATTGGCGTAAACGCCGTGATTTTATCCAACGCGGCGGCGTTGCCCAAGCTATTGCCGGGAAAGAAATTGCCGAATTGGTTTTGCTGATTATGCAGCGCCATGTAATTGAGGATCACAGTTTCCACCAGCGAGTTGACGTTGTTGGCAGCGCCGACACCGGAACCGGTTTCCACGTCGCCGCTGGGGCGCATATGGCCCAGTTGTTGGTGCATGCGCTGCACATCGCTGATGGCGGTCGGGTCGGTGGCTGAACCGCCCACCAATACCGCGCGCCGCGCCGGGTTGTAGACGAGGAAGAAGGCGGCGCCGGTCTGCTGGTCGTCGCCAGTCCAGACGCCTTTGCCGCCGCCCATGGCAGAGTCGTCGATCATGCCGTTGCTGAATACCGAGCCGTCGCTGAATACATAAATCATCACTGGCATGCCTTTTTTGGCGGCGTATTCGAGGCAGGCGCCTATGCAGCGGCCGGCGCGCAGATCGCGCGATTCGCCGGTAGAGCGGTCGCCGGTGTGATAGTCGTAGCCGCCCATGGTGATGGTACCGGCACCGGCATAGCCGTTGACCACCAGCTTGGCAACCGAGGCGGTTTTGCGGAACTCGCCGTCGCTATCGAATTCGGCCTGACTGAAGACGCCAGTGGCGCCCACCAGATCGGTATCGGCGACTGGATCTATCGCGGAGGGATTGCCGAAGCGATCGGCCAGATCGGCACTTTTCACATAGCCGCAGCGCACCATGTCTTTGATCACTGTGTCGTTCAGGGTACCGGTATTCACCTGGCCCAGTTTCTTGTCGCTGATGCGGTAGATGGATTCCATCACCGCGACTGTGTCCTGCTGATCCAGCAGGCTTACCAGATCGCCCACATCCACCAGGCCGGTGACATCATTGGGGTTGTCCACCTTGGTGGGGCGTACCTCGGGGTTGATCATCATTGCCGGGGCCATGGAATTGCCGCCGGAATCGCTGGCGCGCGAGCCGATTAACGCCAGCAACGAGCCGTTGGCGCCAGCCTTGTTTATGCCGTACATGGGATTGTGCGGGTTGTTGCCGGTATCGTTTTCCGAGCGCGCCGGAATCACCGCACCATTGGTTAAGGCGCGATTGCCCAAGGTCACTTTTTCCAGAATGCCGCGCAGCATGGCGCTGGTGGAATGGAAGGCGAGACCGAGTTCGGTGTTGATCAATGGATTGGCAGCGGTAGATGCCGCCGGGCTCATGGCCGCTGGTAACCCCAGCTTGCTGTAACCGCCGGCACTGAGGAAATCCAACTGGCCGCCGCGCTGGCCGATCAATACATTCGACCCGGCGATATTGGCGCCGCCGGCCAGATCGAAACAGATAAATGGAATCTTGCCCGCTCCCTGCGCGGCTATACCGCAGGCGCTGCGCATGGCGATCAGATCGGCGGACAGTGCCGCTTCGGCCGCACGCGGGTTGGCGAATAAACTGAAAATCGAACCGCCCAGTACTGTGGCTGTTCCGGCGCGAAAACCCTGTGCGACCAGCTCGCGTCGGGTCACCGGGCGGCGGTGGTTGTTGAGCAGCAGCGGGGCATCGGGATGCAGAGTTGTCTTTTTGGTCATGATATTTCCCCTTACTGCAACAGCATTATCGCGCTGCCCATAGCGGCGGCACAGGTGGCTTTGACGGTGATGGCGGTGCGATTGCTGGCACAACTGCCACCGCAGGCGGTCATGCGGTCGATCAACTGGTTCAGCTCGGCGCGAATCTCAGCCGGATTCGCTTGGTTCGCCAGCTTGCCGCCAGAAGCTATATCGCCTGCCAGCAGGTTTTTCATCAGTGGGTCGATAATCTGGCTGCGCCCGCTGCTGCTAAACGCGCTGGCAGCACTGGCGCCAAAGTTGAAGCCGCTGAAATAGCTGGCGCGCAGGCTGGTGTCATCCACTAGCGCATTGCAGTAGGACACGGCTAACTGGGTGATGCCCATCTGCTGCGCGGCAAGGAAGCCTTCGATATTGGTCAAAGTCGGCAACTGCTGCTCCACCTTGGTGTAGGTAGTGCGCACGGCGGTGTTGGTTTTGCTCACGCCAGTTAGCGCCGAGAGGGTCGCGTTGATTTCGGCAAAGTTGCGCAGGCCGATATGCGCCTGGCCGGGAATGTCGGCCGGGGTTGCCGGGGGTGGCACTACCACCTCGGTGCGCGTATAGGTATTGGAGCCAATCTGGTCGAAGGTGAGGAAAAACTGATCCTGATCCGGGCCCTGCTTCATTTCAACTATCGTTCCCAGGTGCGATAGCAGTTGACGGCCTTCCACCATTTGCGCGGCGCTGATTTTGGTGTTCAGGTTGGCAAACACCTGACCAACGTGGGCTTCAGTGCCGTTAACGCCGATACGCAGGCCTTTTAAATCTACCGGGTTACTCACCTTTTGCTCGCCCAAATTGGTGAAGAACGGTGAGCTGAACAGGTAGGCGTAATCATCAAACTGCTGCACATCAAACACGATAAAGCTCAGCGGCGTACCCACCAGATCCGAAACGTTAAACAGCAACAAATATTTCGCGCCCACGCCCACGTTGAAATTGGTTTTGATATCCGCCTCGCTCATGGCGCGCTTGTGAATCGCCAGGAAGCGGATGCTGCCGGCCCAGGGGCGATTGTTGGAGACATCATTGCCGATCGCGAGTGCAAAACTCGGGTCCCAATCCTTCAGAACCGCGCCGGCATCCGGGTCCATATCGCCGGTGAATTCGCCGTTGACGTAGATGCGGCGGCCGCGAATCGGGTCAAAGGTCACTACCACATGCTGCAGGCTTGCCTGCAGGATTTCCTTGTTGGCCGCTGTCGCCAGTTCGTCCAGGCCATTGGCGTCACTCATTGAGGTGCGGTTCATAACACTGTAGTTGTACTCGTATTGGCCAAGGGTGAAATTGCGCGTGGTGGCGCTGCCGGAGTAGGTGACTATGCGCGCCGGGTTGTTGTCGTTATCGCCTTGTACCACGTTATCCGGAATCACCCAGGCCTCGATCGAATACTCGCCCGCGGCGCGCAGCAAGTCGTAGAACTTGCGGCTGTCGGCCGTTGCCGCCTGGGCTTTGCCGGTGTCTTTGAACTTCAGTCCCCAGGCGCTGCTCCAGCCGACATTGCCAATCAGGTTGAGGTTGGCGACCGGGTCTACGCCCGAGGTGTCGTAGGCGATGCTGCCCTTGCCGGTTTTGAATTCGTATTTGGCGATGATATCGGTATCGATGCGGCCGCCGCTGGTAACCACAAAGGCATCGCCCAAGCCGACGGCTTTACTGACCACCAGCTCGGGATCGACCGTGACCGGGGTAATGCTGTTGGCAAATTCGGTGATGGCGGCCTGCATTTCGGCGGCATTCTGGCTGCAATTGCTCCAGCAGTTGTGGGCGTCACCCGAGAGGCGCAGCACAAAGCGCGATGCGGCGGGGTTATCCAGACGCATGCGCGCCTTGGCGGCCTCGTATGCGGCCTCGACCCGGCTACTGGCAAAATAGGGCTGCTGGCGGGTCAGTGCGCTTTCACTGTGGCATTGCGAACAGTACTCGGTCAGCAGCGGGTAAACGGTAGTAGAGAAACCGCTTGGGCTATCCGGAAAGGTTTTGCTGCTGCTGATATCTTTTTCGGCCGGTGGAGTGAGTTCCACGCTGTTGGCGGTAGTGCCGGTGTTGCCTGCCCAGTTGGTAATCCAGGTGGTCATGATATCGCCGCAGGCAACCGGGTCGGCCAGCCAGCAGTTGTGGCCCGCCGCGACCTTGGTGACCAGCCGCGATTTGGACGGATTACCCAGGCTGACCAGACCGTTATCGATTACGGCGGCATAGGCGAGATTAATGTCATCGCCGCGCCCAAACTCCGGCGCTTGCTTGCCCTGGATGTGACAGCCGCCGCAGCGGTTGTCGCGCGCGATGTTGATCCAGAGGCTGTTCTGGAATTTGGTGATGTCGGCGGTAGCGGCGGGCTTTTCGCCCTTGTAGCTAAAGTCTTCACCGTTGCCACCGCCGGGGTTGGTATTGGGTTTGGGTTCGGTTTTGGCGCCTGACCCGGAGCCGCAGCCAATCAGGGTGGACAGCAGCAGTGACACAAGCAGGACAGCGGGGCGCAATTGGAGTTTGATCATGATTATTGCCCCTTATTGGCCTTTGCAGTAGTTGGCGGTATCGATAAACACCTGCTTCAACT
>JAGKXA010000383.1 GCA_021151615.1 Cellvibrionaceae bacterium
TAAAGAAAAAGGTGCTCCTACGGATGGTGAAGATAAATCAATGCCAGCTGAAAAAATCATAAAAGCACACGACCAAAATCCAGGTGGATGGCATCGCAGGCGCAGAGGGATTTTGGAATTTGGTGACGTCACCCAACACACCGTAGACGTTCGCATACCTTCAGGTAATACTCCTCACGATCTCAAGGTTGCAGTCGAATCTTTCCGGCAAATTGCCGAAGAAGCCGGTATTGAAGAGGCTAAGTCCAGAATTGAAAAGTTAGTTGATGTTTATAGATCAAATATTCCTGCACCACGCTTCAGTTTGGCTGAGGCGAGGATGGTTACTAAAGCCCAAGAAAATACTATTCTGGCAACGGAATGGGTAACTGCGAAAGATATTGCTGAACTGGCCGGTTATAGATCCGAAAATAAAGCGGCTGGCGTTTTTAAATGGAAAGCAAGCCACAAAATTTTTGGTGTGAAATATCAGTCAGAAGAGCTCTATCCCATTTATGCGCTTAACAAGGAAAACAGTTTCAGGCCATATCCCGGGCTTAAACCTGTCTTGGAGTTATTTTTAGGTAAAAGGGACAGTTGGGGCATTGCTTATTGGTTTGCCGCAGCGAATGGTTTTTTGGGTGGCAAAAGACCGCAAGATCTTATTGCGAATCAGCCTGATTTGGTTCTGAAAGCCGCTATCGACTCCCTTCAAGGGGTGATTCATGGTTAGTGATAATACTAGCCTTCCTTCAGACGGAGGGCTAAAAGTTCCTTATTGCTCCCCTGTAAATTAACGTTCATCGATATCCCTGAAGACTCTGAATTGTACCGTATAAATTTGGAAAAATACGATGGTGATCGATTTAATCCATCACCAGGCTCAGATGCTCGATTTAGTTCAACTCTGGCCTCTACTGGTGATGTGATTCCAACCATGTATTGCACCTATACCCTGAGTGGCGCATTGATGGAAGCTGTATTTCATGATGTGCCTTATCAGGAAGATTTTAAACTCGTCTACAAAAGTGAGTTGGTCGATAGGGTGCATACCACCCTAGTAACAAATCAGACTATCTAGGTGGTTTTCTGCGCTCCTTCACCTCCTGTAATCTATCCAGGCGCTTAGAATCTACAGGTTATTCAAATGGATAAGCTTCCCGGAATAGGCCAAGCAAAGCTGGTCGTTTTTGATCTATTTGGTACCTTGGTTGAGTATGGTGTGATGCACCACCCCTTCCGTCAGCTGCTCAAGTGGGCAAGAGATAACGGTAGGCGTCCTAAGCCTGATGATGCCCGCAGACTTATGACAGTCAATGGTTCGCTACCTGATCTTGTCTTAGCTTTAGGTATCACCGCACCGGATTGGCTATTGGAGCAAACTCAACTGCAGATCCAGGAGGAGCTTGCCTCTTTAACCCTCTACGATGATGTGGTGCCTACTTTGTCTGCTTTAACAGCACATGAGATTCCTTTTGCGATCTGTTCAAATCTGGCGTCGCCCTATGGCAGTGTATTAGAGCGCCTGCTGGTTAATCATCAATTTATACGCTGCATGAGTTATGAGGTAGGTTTAATTAAACCAGATCCTGAGATTTACCGTACCGTCACAGAGCTTGCGCAAGTAGATCCTGCTGGGTGCCTGTTTGTAGGGGATACTTTACTTGCCGATTATGAAGGGCCACGTCAGTACGGGATGCGTGCACTCCATCTTGTGCGAGGTCGGCCGTGTTACGGGGATACAATAGGCACCCTAAGTGACATTTTAACTAACATCAGCTAACACTTGACGTATGATTTGTGAATTTCGATAAAACTTTGAAAGGACCTGATTTGCTGATATCAGGAGCTATGTATTCATTCAAAAAATTGAGAAAAAGCAATGGCAAGTAAAAAGTACAAAGGTAAGCCATGCGTTTACTGTGCTGATGCACCATCTGAAGATGGTGACCACATTTTTTCAAGAAAGTTTTTTAAAACTGAGCGCAGAGATAACTTGCCAAAAGTTCCGGCTTGCAAGGTATGTAATAATAACAAGTCGCAGCTTGAATTATATTTAGC
>JAGKXA010000384.1 GCA_021151615.1 Cellvibrionaceae bacterium
CCGAAAGAGTGGTCAGCGGCGTTAGTGCTTGATTATCTATCAAAGTCTGAATACGGCGGAGAGCTAACCAATCGAACGCTTGCCATCGGACAGGCAACCTACGACTTGCAAGTCAGCGTTGAGGGCTTGCTGCTTGACGTTGACCTAATCCAAGACACGCTTGCAGACCACATCAACGCCACTACAGCGCACGGTGCAACAGGGCGCGTTGTCGGACAGCTTGACTACTGCAACGCGACAACAGGTGGAGTCGTATTACAGGCGGCAGCGCAGGCAGACGCAACAGCGAATACCACAACACCACCGGCGGCGCTAGGTGCGGCAGGTGCAGCGTATAGCCAAGCCTACGCACAGCAGCAAACGGACGCCATCAACACACTAATCGCTAACGTATCCGACCTAAAAACAACGGTCAACGCATTGGTAACAGTGGTCAACAACATCTTGGCTACTGAGCGCACAGCCAAACAGAGGGCGTTATGATTAAGCCGGAGCATGAGATGTCGCTACGCATGGTGCTTGGCGAAGTGTTTCGAGGCAATCAAGACGCAGTTGAGCTTTGCATCATGCTGTTCGGCATTGCGCAGGTGTGGGATGATGTTGTAGACGGTGACGCAGTTGCAGCGCGTGACGCTAACAACGCATTTGTTGCGTCACTGGTGGGCATTCCGACCAATCGCGTCGCGCAGATGATGCCAGAGCTGCCATATCACATCTACAACGTGTTTTTACGGTGGCGCGACGCTACAGCAATCGAAAACAACGCGCCAAACAAGGCTGACTTGCACAAATGCTACATGCTCCGTGCAGGTTTATACGATATTTTTGTTTTGATTGCTGCTAAACTGTACGGAGATGATTACGCCGCAGAAGTTGGACCATCAATCCGGCGCTTGTACGGCGAAGAATTCACAGAATACTGTAAGGAGTTTGAATAATGCCAAATCCAGTAGTTGGAACAGCTCTAGGCGGCGCAAATATCGGGAGCGCCATGTTTGGCGCAAAAGGTGCGCAAAAGGCAGCTGAGGTAGAGGCAGCAGCCGCGCAAGCAGGTATCGACCTGCAACGCGAAACGCGCGATATCAGCCTTGCTAACTTAAAGCCGTACCTGCAAACCGGTACATCGGCGCTTGGTGGCTTAACCGCAGCAGCGAATCAGCAGCTTGACCCTACGAAGTTTTACAGCGATTACTTTCAGGGGCAAGAGTTCAAGCAGCTCAACGACCAAGCTAACCGCAACTTGTTGGCTACCCGCGAAGCAACCGGAGGCTTGCGAACCACATCAAGCGCAAACCTGCTAGGCTCTATCGCGCCACAGCTTGCGCAATCAGCGTTTGCACGGCAGCAAGCACTGCAAGATGCTAACTACAACCGGCAGCTTGGCTTGGTTAACGTTGGCCTAAACGCAGCAGGCGGCAGCAACGCAGCAGCAGGCAACGCAGCCAATGCCATGAGCAACCTGTTTGTGCAGCAAGGCGCAGCGAAAGCAGGTGGAGCGGCAGCTCCGTATCAGGCTGCAAGCGGAGTATTGTCCAATCTTAGCCAATTTGCGGGGCTTTTCTAATGGCAACGAATTACTTTGAGAATTTAGGTTTCGGCCAGAATCTGCGCCAAGGCATGAGCGATTTGGCACAAGTTGGCTACATGAAACAAGCCGAAGCTCAGAAAGCGCAAGAGCAAGCCAAGGCTGAGCAAAAGGCGCTGCTGCAATTTCAGAACGAGCAGCAGAAGCAACGTGCAGCACAAGGCGCGGGCGCGTTTTACAATGCGCTGAACTCGAACAACACACAAGCAGCATTGCAGATTGCTAAGCAGTACGAGCAAGACATTGCGACGCTTGGTGATCCATCATTTACTGTGGCGAATATCGCTGAAATGCTCAAGACGCCTGAAGGTGTGAGCCAACTCAAACAGATGGCAGCCGGCACTGTGCAGATGGCGGCGGGTCCGCAAGAGTTTGCGAAGTATGTGCAGGCTCAAGCGCCAAAACAGCCTGAGCAGATGACCGCATACCAACAAGCAGCAACAGACTTGCGC
>JAGKXA010000146.1 GCA_021151615.1 Cellvibrionaceae bacterium
GCTATGGTTCTGGTGGCGCAGGTGGCTGACTTCGTGGGCGACAAGATAATCGACTATAGCTTCCGGGGCCAGCAGTATCTGCCAGTTATATTGGATTGCACCTTTGCTCGTGCAATGCCCCCACTTCGAACGCGTTGCCCGCACTTTTACCGATGTGTAGACGAGCCCGGCGCGCGCGCACAGTTCGGCCGTCTTGTGCGTGAGAATTTGCAGGGCTTGCTGCTGATACCAACGCGCTAACAAAGCGCGAATTTGTTCCTGATCGCTCATGCGCACCCGCGCTGACAACAACAAATGCAGCTCCTGCCCCACACGCGCAATCGCGGCCCGGGAACCGCGGCCTAACACCAAACGCAGGCGCTCGTTCATAAACGCCAGCTCACTACCCTGCCCATAAAGTGCGGGCTCAGGCCGCGTCGCGATAGTCACTTGCTGCTCGGCAATTTTGGCTCTCACCCAGGACGCTTTTTGCTGCAAGAACGCGAGCAAAAAGGATTTCGCCGTGTTGAGCGGTGCACGGACAACCACTTTGGCGGCGCGCACCTCAATACTTACGGTGCGTCGCCGTGCGGAGCGGGCGATGGAAAACTCAAACCCAAACTCAGCGGGCGGAGCGGATTTTTTTAACCCGATTATTTCATCCATGCGCGTCAACCAACGTTTTTATCGGCAACAAAAGGATTTGTGGCCCGCTCATGGCCAAGCGTTGACATGGGGCCATGGCCGGGAATAAAACGCACATCATCGCCCAAGGGAAATACCCGCTCGCGAATCGAGTTAAGCAGATCTTGATGGTTGCCGCGGGGGAAATCCGTTCGACCGATGGAGCCCTTAAACAGCACATCGCCCACTTGAGCGAGGCGGGATTCCGGATCGAAAAAAATGACGTGCCCGGGAGTATGGCCGGGGCAATGCAAGACTTTCAACTCGCTATTGCCGACCTTAACCTTATCGCCGTGGTTTAACAGGTGCGTTGGCACAAAACCTTCGACAGGCACAAAGCCCATCATCTGTGCCTGCTGTGGCAGCAGATTGATCCAGAAAAGATCGTCCGCATGGGGACCGATTACCGGAAGGCCAAGGCGCTTCACCAGCGCGGCCGTAGCACCCACGTGATCCAGATGACCATGGGTAAGCAGGATTTGTGTGAGTTTCACATTCAGTGAAGCGACCACAGCCAGAATTCGCTCGACATCACCACCGGGGTCGACCACCGCCGCATCGCGGGTTTGATCACACCAAAGCAGGGTACAATTTTGTTGGTAATGAGTAACAGGAATAATCTGGTAATGCAGCACTGTGAAACCTCGCTTTGTTCGAGGCCGACACAATACCACAGCCGGGTAGACTTACTCGACGCAGCAGGTTTCTTCTTACTAGTAAAAACCCAGGGTGTGCCCTTTGCGCGCAATGTACACTGAGGTCATTCCCTGCTCCATGCGCCTGGCAATGGAGGCCTCCGCCTTGAGTGCGCCTTCACGGAAATTATCCAACGCGTTGTAAAACATGGCCGTGAAATAATCAGCATCGGTATCACGCGGGGTAAAGACTTCGATACGGCACATACTCGTGTGACAGCTGATGGAATTGACACTAACGCGCATCAACCCCGAATGACTGGCAAACATTGCGCGCAACGATTGCTCATAGGTCATCGCCCAATCCACATCAATTGCTTCCGCTTCAAATAAATTAGTGGCCTTCTCATAGACCGCATTCTCTTTACCAAATACCGCCTTACGCGCTTCCTCCGGGGAAAGTAAAACTGCAGGTTCTTCCTCTGCCAACGTTTGATAACCAGGTGGCGGCACAGCTCTCGGGCTTTGCCCGGCAATTGCAACCGGAATTTCTTTTTCCGGAGCCTTGGCGTGCGGAACGGTCAGTTGATGCCGGGTAAAAGTATCTACGCCCCGGGGGCGCTGCTGATCGAGATAAAAGCCCAACGCCAAAATAGGCATCACCAGTGCGCCCCCCCAGAGCGGTAAGCGCGCTTTAGCTATCTGAAAATTCACTCTAATACCTCCTTCAAACTGAACCCTGGCGGCGCACCGCCAGGGATAAAAGCCCTTAACGCGGTGCGTCGCAGGTCACCTGACCTACACAAGTCTGGCTGTTCTCGTTATGCCACCCGGTGGTTTGCGTTTTACAGATAGGCACCATCCAGCCATACCAATTACAGTAGGCAGTCGAACCTGTTGATGAGGCAGCACGACTGGAGGAGGCAGGTGCTAGGCTCGAGCGACTCGACGAACTACTGGAGCGGCTGGAAGAGCTGGGAGCCAGGCTGGAGCGGCTTGATGAACTCGGCAGCGCGCTGGAACGGCTGGAAGAGCTGGGGGCGACACTGGAACGGGAACTCGCCGGCACCGAACTGGTATTACCTCCACCACCGATTTGTACATCAATACAACCGTGGAAGCGCTCATACGTTGGCGGTTCGCGCCCCCACTCAGCGTATATCACATGGCGACCAGCGCGCGAAGGAACTGTACAAGTGGTATGGATATGCGCGTTGCCCTTATCTGCACGAACATTGGGGTAAGCGCCTGGGTTGTCGTCGTTATAAGGTAAATCGCAGAAGGGTTGGTCTTCAAAATCTGCCCAGGTCAATTCCTTACCCACTTGATAAACAAAGCCCGGTTTGGTGATCCAATAGCGGAAGTCCGAGGTGTCATCAAAATGTGGGCCATTACTGATATCCCAGGAAAACACCAGGCTACCAGAATTGATATTGTTTACCGGCCAGTTAATGGAATTGTCCCAGGGCGTTTTACCGCCTTTCCAGGTTTCACTGTCAAAACCGCACACATTTTTTGATACTGGCCCCAACACTTTACGCCCTTGATGGTGATTGAGCACGCTCATATAAGAGTAACCACCGTTAAAGTCGCTAGCAAAAGCATCGCCGCACACCGGGTATTTGGCAACACCATTGGCCACTTCATCAGGCTTGGTGACCTTGCCGCAAAAATAGTTGCGTGCGCCCGGGCTATCGACAAAACCGTGACCAAAGGTCACCGCAGAAAAGGCCAGTAATACCGCACCCAAACCGCCTCGTTGGATTAATTTCTTATTCATTATTCACACTCCTTCACTTAACCGGATAAGAGAAACGATTCCTGTCGGAATCAAAACCCCCGGACAGCCCGCCTTGGGAAACTACAAGTGACCACCTGCTCTGAACCCAGCTTTTCGCCGCTAATCAGAGAGCTACTTATTCGCGACGTACAACAGCAACAGGTATTGCCGGAGAGACATGCAGACGTCCATCGAGTGCTTATGAACTGCAAAATCATAGGAGAGAGCACAGGTACTTTCAGGTTTTTATGGTTATTGTTCGACTATTAGCCGGAATAGAAAAACACCTCCGGTAGACAAGTGGACAACTGCGCAGGTAAAAGTCTCTGCGCAGCAGACAGCGCTGTCAAATTGTTAAAAACAATGCCCTCGATCAATTAAATGAATGCGTCGATTAAGAGGACACCCATAGAAATTTATCCGCCAGATTTTGCGGATAGCGAAGATGCCGATGAAGACTCCGCAAAATTACCCGTGAAATTTGCGCCGGCGATAGTGCCATCCAACTGGATTTTCAGGTACAGCGTTTTGGTTTCCTGCACATTGTTAATCGCTACCACGTAATATCCACGCCCATTTTCATAAATGCTGGCGTCTGCCTCCGTCAGTGAGGCCCAGGATGCAGGCAACTTACCAACTGCAAATGGCGGGGAGGAAGCAGCGTATTTTTTTGCCATCTTCAAACCGATCTCAAGTGCAGACTTGATCGACACCGGCGCATGTTCATGCCCCTCGTGTGCCAGTGCAAACTGGCTCCACAAAAAGCTGATCAGAAATACCCGGAACCAGACTATGTTTATCAACTGCCTTTTCATTATTTTCTCCTCGTTATTTTTATTCGCAAGAAATCACTAATAGGAAACGACCAGTAAAACAATTCATCATCAGACGCATAATGCAAACTGCTCAATAAGTATTCGACCAGAGCCCCGCAGGAATTAACAGTACAAATTTGGCAAGTTTCGCGCGCAACCCACAGAGTTTGCTACACTGCGGGCCTGTTTTGCGACCAGCATCCAACAACCCGATCGCCCCAAAGGAAATATTCTGTCGAATGAACCCACGTATTTTTATTGGCTTACAACACCTGGTTCCCCAGCATGCGCTCTCCCGTGCCGCCGGTTGGTTGGCCAGCACCCAAACACCCTTTATAAAAAACACCTTTATTAAATGGTTTGTAAAACGTTACCAGGTTGATATGAACCTGGCGGCAGAAGAAAATCCAACCGCCTACGCCTGCTTCAATGATTTTTTTACCCGTGCACTCAAACCCGGTGCACGTCCGATTGACTCGGCCAGCGACAGCATTGTGTGCCCCGCTGATGGCGCCATCAGCCAACTGGGCAAGATTATCGACGGAAAAATTTTTCAAGCGAAAGGCCAGGACTACACCGCTCTGGAACTGCTGGGTGGCGATGAAACACTCGCTGCTGAATTTACCGATGGCAACTTTGCCACTGTGTATTTATCGCCGCGCGATTACCACCGCGTACACATGCCCTACGGCGGCAAGTTGCGCACCCTGGTCAGCGTGCCAGGCGAATTGTTTTCAGTGAATACCGTGACAGCGGAAAATGTCCCGCGCCTCTTTTCACGCAACGAGCGCGCCGTGGCCATTTTTGATACCGACATCGGCCCCATGGCTGTTGTACTTGTAGGCGCTATGATTGTGGCGGGCATTGAAACGGTATGGGATGGCCAAATAGCACCTTTTGCCAGCCGCGAAATTGCAACGTCCAATTACCCTTATCAGAATATCCAGTTAGCCAAGGGCGATGAAATGGGCCGCTTTAAACTGGGGTCGACAGCGATCATTTTATTCGCCAAAGACAAAATGCAGTGGGATCAAAAATTCATGACAACCACCCCAACCAAAATGGGCGAGGTGATGGGGAAGCGAATTTAATTCCCCGCGCGCACCTATTTAATCCTCCAGATACACCTATCAAATACACCGGAATTGGTCACAGGACTGTAACGATTGGAAACGACCAATTCCGGAAAAATCACAAAAAACCCGGCAACAATCAGATAAAACAGAAAATTCTTGCCATGCATCACAGGGCTAACGTAATGTAATTAGCTCGCTCAGGAGTTTTGCACCCGGAAAAGAGTTATCGCCGGTTTGGAGAGATGTCTCCGGGCAATTATAAAAATAATAGCGTTATCTTTATCGGAATTACCCTCGCTACCCAGCTTGGTTTCGGTCAATCCGTCTAACTTTAATAATTAAGACGAGATTGAAATTATGTTTACTGTGCAACAACCACAATCAGCCAAAAACACCAAAGTATTTACCATCAAAACCACAGCGGCAGTTATTGCCATGCTCGCAGGCCCTTCAGCATTTGCAGCAGCAACCGGCGGTTTCTCCACTACCGATGGCGGTAACGTCAGTGGTGCGCAATCGTTCACCGCGTCAACCTACGAGCAAATCAACACGATTATTGCCAACGCCAAACTCGATGCGAATGGCAGTAAAGTCACTGGCGGTGCTTATCCACTGATTATTACCTACACCGGCAACGAAGATGCACTGATCAACCAGATGATCAAAGACCACACCAAGGATTCCGCGGGCAATTGCCCAAATCCGCGCTGGAACGACGCCTATCGTTTCGTAGAAATTAAAGAATTTACCAAAGGTATTACCATCATCGGCGCCAACGGCTCTTCAGCCAACTTCGGCGTGGTGGTGAATAAATCCAGCAACGTTGTTATTCGCAATATGAAAATTGGTGCACTTGCCGGTGCCAACAATGATGCTGATATGATTCGTATCGACAGCGGCACCAATGTGCACGTTGATCACAACGAATTATTCGCGGTGAACAATGAATGTAATGGCTCACCCGACGGCGACCTGACCTTTGAAAGTGCGATCGACATTAAAAAAGATTCACACAACATCACCGTGTCATACAACTATATTCATGACAGTAAAAAAGTTGGCCTCGATGGTTCCAGTAGTAGCGATATTGCCGGTGGTCGCGAAATTACTTTCCACCACAATATCTACAGAAACGTAAATGCCCGTTTACCGTTGCAACGCGGTGGCTGGACGCACATGTACAACAACTTCTACGATGGCATTACCGATTCCGGTATTAACGTGCGTCAAGCAGGCTACTCATTAATTGAAAGCAACTGGTTCCAAAATGCCAACAACCCGGTGACTTGTCGCTATGACAGCAGCAACTGCGGCTTCTGGGATTTGCGCAACAACAACGTAAAATCGCCAGCAGATTTTGCAACCTACAACATTACCTGGACCAGCGGTGGCACCATCGACGCAACTAACTGGACTACCACTGCACCTTTCCCGATTAGCATTCCCTACAGCTACTCGCCCGTTACGCCACAGTGCGTAAAAGACAAGTTGGGAACCGTTGCTGGTGTAGGTAAAAACGGCGCGACGTTAACGTCTGCTGTGTGCGGTGGAACTACCAGTTCTGTGGCGAGTTCTGTTACACCATCCAGTAAATCATCCAGTTCAGTTGCAGTGGTGTCGTCGAGCAAATCATCCAGTTCAATTGCAACAACATCGTCAAGCAAATCGTCGAGCTCCGTTGCTGTTTCATCCAGTAAATCGTCCAGCTCAGTTAGTGGCGCACCAGTATTGACTGGCACGGGTGATTATCCGGATGGCTTCTCCAAGTGTGCAGACCTGGGTGAGACCTGTTCAGTCACTTCTGGTGATGGTTGGGTTGCATTTGGTCGCAAAGGCAAGTGGATTACCAAGAAAGTTTCTGTACCCGGTTCAATTGCCTGTACTGTTGCCGCGTTCGGATCTGATCCAGCGGGCAACCCGAACAAGTGCTCGTACAAAAAATAATGGAATTTTTTTGTTCTCGTTAACAGTTGTCTTGTTAAACGTTGTTTAGCGAAAAGCAGTTTTTCTAACCGTTTTTTAACTGAAACGTGTTAGCAAAACTTTCAAAAAAAATCCCGCTGCAGTGACTGCAGCGGGATTTTTTTATTGCGCTAAAAGAACAACAACTTATGGCAAGGTCAAAATCAAATTCTTAACGCTTATCGATTTAGCCGCCGTTGCGCTAAATGTTTCACCGTAAGAAACGCTCTTGGCGGTCATACCAATGCTTGCAGTGGTGACGTAATTAGGCGCTGTCACCGTCCAATTTACCGTTTTGGTTCCACCATCGGCGATGCTGCCAACATTTTGCGTTGCCGTACCAGAAGCCAACACAAAACCCGCAGGCAGGTTGATGCTGACATTCACATTGTGCGCATCCAAATCACCGGTATTTTTTACTGCCACTGTGTAGGTGAAATTAAATCCGCGATACACACTTGCCGGGGCGGTAATCGTGCTGGTGAACACAGGCCCCGTTGCCAGCGCAAAATTTTCTTCCGTCGCCAGGGTGTAAGGCTCCGTTGTCGCACCATCGAACGATGAACTGTAGGCATAAACTTTTACCACTGCCGCCTGACTTGCACTGGCTGCAACTTGATGCACGTTGTCTTTCACCGTGGTATCAGAATCCAATTGGGTATTCGTGGTTTCTGCGTAGAGTTTCAAATCCAGGTCAGAGAGGCTGCGATAGCTGGTAGGCGTTGCGGCGTTGTTGTAATCCACCTCGCGCTCCCACACCAGGGTGGCTTTATCGCCGTTATACATTTGCCCTTTGTAGAGTTTGAAACTACCGGTTTGGCCTTTGGGTTTTACGCTGCTGGAGAAATAATCGTTGCGATGGAAATGCGCATGCCACAAATCCAGATAGCCCCAACCGTAGGTTTTATTCCACTCCTTGCCAGTTTTAGCACCGTCATCCGCAGAAGTATCTGTGTTGTTATCTTCCCAGGAATCTGCGGTGTTAATTAACACGGCTTTAATCGCACGCGGGTCCCAGTTACCGCCGTCCATTAATAACAGCGATGCCGCGCCCACTTTCGGCGCTGCCGAACTGGTGCCACCGAGATTTGAGTAACCACCACTGTTGTTACAGGTCATGGTTTCATGGCCAGGCGCACTCAAGTCAGGTTTTTTGCGCCCATCAACTGTTGGACCACGGCTGCTGGTATTCCAGATCACATCGTCTGTGCGGGTGATGGTGTTGTTGTCGTACATATTGGTCACGGTAAGACCGTTGTAGTTATTGGCGGGAATGGTCATGGTGTTGGTGCCAGCACCCTGATTACCCGCCGATTTGGCCCAGTTAGTGGAGTAATCAAACACCACACCATCCACAAAGCGGGACAGTGAATGCCAGTCGCTGCCGGTGGCATCGCCGTTACCCCAGGAATAGTTAATGACTTCCGGGTCATCGCCCGCGAAGCGCAGCATCCAGTCAGCGCCAGCCATAGTAGTGGCATCGTCACCCGCGTTATCCACCAGGATCGCATTTAACCCAAACGCGAGACCTTTGTGCGTTGCGTTGGTGCTGGCATACATACAGGCCACGCCGGTGCCGTGATTGCCATTGGTGGCATAGTTTTCATAAAAGGTATGGCTCTTGAGCGCGTCATGGGTTTCGAGTACACCCTCGTCCAACACACCCACATCCCAGACGCCACCATCAAAACCCGATGCCCACCAGGTATCCGCGCCCAGCGATTGCACTTGATTGCTCAGCTCTGCTTTACCCGGGTTGTTATAAACGATTTCAGCCACACCGCTCAGGCTGGCAATTTCTTTCAGGGCCGCGACTGGAATTTCTGCACTGATGGCGTTCAGGGTCGCGTAGTTCTCCTGAATTTTTGCTCCCAGACTGCTAATGCGGCCGGCATACACTTTTTGCACTTCTGCGACTGCCGCCGCAGATTCCCGCGCAATTTGCTGGCGCAGTTCGCGCATCAATTTTTCGCGTTCTTCATTCAACGCACGGATTTCTTTTTTATCCGCGTCAGTCACATATTGACTGAGCTTTTTGCTGTGTTCGATTTCCTTATCTTCGGTGTCCTGGTTGTCCCTGGGCAAATATTTATCGTAGATTCCGCGCACGCGCGCCGCCAATACATCGATTTGCGGCACATATTTTTCATTCAGTGCGCGTGCGATTTTACGCTGCGGTTGTTCGCCAAAAATAATTATCACCGGCAAGCTGGTTTGCTGGGCCGCAAGGCGCTCCAACATTGGATCTATACGGACTACGGCATCTGCTTTGGGCAATTCGGTTTTGCGATCTGAATCGGCATAGCTGGTTGCTGCGCCTGCCGCCATGGCAATTAAAATCGCGTGAGTGAGGGGTTTAACGAAATGAAAAGCGTTGCGTGAAGTTTTCATAGTGCGATCCTTCTTAAAAGAAATGGAATAGAAAATCCAGCGAGGTTCCTGCCCTTAGCTGGATAGAAACAGTCTGACACTGGGAAATTTAAGTGACAGTGAATTAACCCCGGTGCCAGGGTGAACTATTCACCTTCAACAGCGCTGAAAAAATTGCAAAAAAAAGCCCTTCTGATTCACAACAGGGCAAAAGAGCTCATGAAATAACAACGGAGAAATCGATAGATAGTCGGTGATGCAGTGCAAAACCAATCAGCGTTTATTTAGTAGAGGGGGAGCGACGAGATAAAACCACGATGGCCGTCAATACAAGCAATAACAACAAAATGAATGGCCCCAATCCCGATGCATTCCGATTGACAACCAACAGATCCTGAAGTGTTTCGACGCGAGGAACAATAGCGCAATTCGGTGATGCGGCGCATTGACCCTCAGTACCAGGAGCTTCCGTGACATCCTTGCCATTACCTCCTCCTTGACGAAGCCCCACCTCCCTGTGCAAGACCGCGCTTGAAGTGGTCCCTGCATCAACCGGATTCGCTTCGACAGAAATCCCATCCATCGCAATAGCACCGGCCTGAGCAGAGAGAGAAACAGCGAGCAACGCGCTGACAATGAAAGAGTGAGTGATCATTCGCGTAACTCCATTTCTTCAACCATGATTAACCGCTAGATCTGTGTCCTTGATACCAATGCCGAAGGTGACGCCAATCAACCAACGTTTGATACGGGGGCCAGCTTAACCAGTTTAAATCTCTACAGCTGTGAAATATTCACGTGCGGCACATCAGCCCGACCGATGGTGCCATTACTCAGGAGCGTCCGCCGCCAGGGTAAAGCGTGACTGAATCCGGCGCGCCGCATCCTGCGCTATCGCCCTGCCATTCTCACTACCGTTTAACCGTGTTTCTATCGCGCTAATCACCGAACTATCCCCTAAGGACACCAATGACTCCACTGCCATTTGCACTACTCCAGGGTCAGCGTCCGCAAGCGCGTCCAGTAAACTTTGCGTGGCCATGTAGTTATCACTGAAGGATAACCGCTGCGCCGCCAGCGCACGCACCTGGGCGTTTTTATCGCGCTTCAAGCTGGTAATGATGTAATGCAAATCCTCTCCAACGGGTGACATTTCCTGCAATATCGTCATGCGAGTTTGGTCATCCGCCGTGAAAAAAATATCGCGTTTTATTTGCTGTTCGTCGTTCGCCATCGCATTCGCCGCAGGTGCAGCGCCGCGTTCATGTATTTGCGAAAGTGCAGGTTTTATCTTTGGCGGCGCAGATAATTGCGCACCCGTTTTTTCCGCCACCAAAAACAGCGCGGCAATAGTGTGGGTATTAGTCGCTGCTTGATAAGCCATTTCCAGGATAAATTGTTTCGTGCCAATCACACCTGATAATGCGTGCAGCAGGGGTACATCATCCATATTTACCGTGATAGGTTGGGTCCAGTAATCCACCGAATCATTGGGCAAACTAAACGCAAATTCCAGCGTCTCTGCCAAACGCTGTACCAGCAATAAACGTTGCATGTGTTGCACATGAATACTCACGCGGGTTTTATCCGCGCTGGGATAAATTCCGTCGCGCAGCTGTGCTTGTTTTTGCTGATTGGCTGATTTTTTATCCGCCGTCGATGTCTCGGCTAACGCTGGAATTTGTAGTTTGTTGGCAACCGGCAATTGCTCGTTCGCGAATGATTTTTCTTCCAGAGCAAGATCATCGGACGACGACAGCCCCGCCAAATACCACACCAGAAAAATCAGCAATCCAATGATCGCCACTGCAATTTTGGGCGTTAACAGTTGTTCGCTCATCATCTTCTCCCCTGAAAATTTCGTAGTCCACAAAGGGGGGCATTCGCTGCCCCCGTTCTCACTTACAAACGTCTAAACCAATTATCAATACGATAATCCGCACGGCCGGAACCGTCGGTAAAATGGGTATCAATGATGACACGCAGCCAGGCATCGGAGCCCGAC
>JAGKXA010000147.1 GCA_021151615.1 Cellvibrionaceae bacterium
ACCCGATGCGCGTTATCCAAAAGACACGCGTTGTCTGCCTCGATTTTAGAACTTTTGGGAAAAGCCGCCGCCACAAACGGTGGCTTTTTTCATAAAAAAACCGGAGGTGACTCCGGTTTTTTTATGTCAGGGCTTATCGCTTATGCGATTAAAGTTTATCGCGCTCGCGCAAGCCCAGCAGATACAAAATCGCATCCAGCCCAAGGTTGGAAATATTGTGTTCGGCAGACGCTTTTACTAACGGCTTCGCGCGGAAAGCGACGCCGAGACCGGCAACACTCAACATCGGCAAATCATTGGCGCCATCGCCCACAGCGATAACTTGTTCCAGTGCAATACCTTCCTGCTTTGCAAGCATCTCCAACAATTCCGCCTTGCGTTTGCCGTCGACCACAACGCCTTTCACCTCACCGGTCACTTTGCCATCCACAATATCCAGCTCATTGGCATAGACATAATCGATGCCCAACTTGTTTTGCAGATAGCGACCAAAATAATTAAAACCGCCCGATAGAATGGCGGTTTTATAGCCAAGCTTTTTCAGTGTAGAAATTAATTTTTCTGCACCTTCATTTAAACGCAGCTGCGCCGCAATACCTGCCAATACCGATTCATCCAACCCTTTTAACAGCGCCATTCTGCGCGCAAAACTTTGTTTGAAATCCAGCTCGCCGCGCATGGCGGCTTCGGTAATTTCGGCAACCTGCTCACCCACACCGGCGGCTTTTGCCAATTCATCAATCACTTCCGCATCAATAAGGGTGGAATCCATATCGAAACACACCAGGCGGCGGTTGCGGCGGTAAACCGTATCGCGCTGGAAGGCGACATCAATATTAAGCTGCGCTGACAGCTCCATAAAATCAGCGCGCAATGCGCTTAAATCAGCCGGGGTGCCACGTACAGAAAACTCAACGCATGCGCTGGATTGGGCAGAATCCCCAGCGCTTAATTCCGCCAGTGACACACGCCCCGAAAGGCGATTGATCGAATCAATATTCAACCCGTGTTTGGAGGTCACCGCGGTCAGCTCGGCGATCATGGCAGCATCTACCTGCCGCGTAAGCAGGGTCACTATATGGCGAGTTTTGCCTTGCTGCTCAGCCCAGTGGTCATAGCTGTCAGCGCTGATCGTTTGGAAACGCACCTGAATACCCAAGGGCTGGGTCGCCTGCTGGATCTGTTCCAGCAACTGCGCGCGCGCTGCAGCGGCAATACGCAGCTCCACCAAAATCCCCAGCGCCAGGGTATCGTGAATCACCGCCTGGCCTATATCCAGCACGCGGGCGTTAACGCTGGCCAGTACGCGGGTAATGGCGCGGGTGACACCGGGCTTGTCCTCGCCCGAGGCGTTAATCAGTAAAATTTCGTTCACAGAGCCTCTCTTGATGAGCTATTTTTAGCTGCTTTAGTGAGCCAGAGAATCATGTACTGGCGTAGGGCTTGGCCCCTCGGGGGCGAAAGCGCGCATTCTAGCGGAATTTAGCGCAAGCCCACAGCCGCTTGTGACGCGAACTAGCGCTTAGCAGCCAGCGACAACTTAGGCTAGAATGCAATTCCAGACGACATGACGCAGACCTTCGTCTTTCACGACCCAGGCAGGAACCGGGGTTACAACAGGAACGCATGCAGTTGCGCACGGACTTAATTAGAAATGACCATTATCAACACCTATCGCAGTTACCCACAACTTACCCTTTGCAGTTTGTTGTTAATCGCCCTGGGCATTTTTGGCGGCTGGGCTTACAGCTATAACAGCGAACTCAACCAACGCGAACAAATTAACCACTACGGCCAAGTACTTGCCAATAGCGCCGCGCGCCAGGCCGTGAACGCCACCTTGCAGCAAGATCTGGTCAGCCTGCAGGCTATTCTGTTGGAGGTCAGCCAATACCCCCATGTGATTGGTTCTACTATTCACTCGGTGGAAAACCAATTGTTGGTACAGAGCGGTTTCAAGCCCAATCAGGAAATCAAAGGCAAACGCTACACCTTTTCTGCCGCTATTGCCTTGCATAACAACGTAGCCGGTTACCTGGAGGTTTCCCTGGATGTTCCCTTGCATAGCGAGCGCGACTATCGCTTTTTTATGATGTGGATGGGCGCCGTTTTTGTATCGCTATTGGCGATCTGGTGGACCGTCCAGCGCCAGTGGTGGGCACAGCTCAAAGATAAATTGCCCAGCACCAGCGAGATAGTGACAGCAGTCGTGGAAAAAATGCCCACCATCGAAGACATTCCCGAGCCAGAACCGGAAGCGCCCAGGCAAGTTTCCGTTCGTTTGAGTTTGCAAATCGTCAATATGAGCAAGCTCTACCAGCAATTGAACAGCGAAAGTTTTGCAACAGTGCTGCGCCGTTTTGAAAAACAATTGCAGGGCGTCTTGAATTTGTATTCCGGGGAACGCCAAATGTTATCGGGTGAAACCCTGATCATCGACTTTACCGGCGAAGCCTTTTACGAATGCAGCTTCCGTGCAGTCTGCGCCGCACAGTTGTTGAGTAACCTGGCCGCTAAAAACCCCAGCCCGCGCTTGCACCTTGCCGCCGCCGTGCATGAATTGTCAGCACCGGTCAGCTCCAATAAATCGCTGCTGAAAGATTTTGTGGTGCAACATAATAATTATTTGAAGCCGGACAAAGGCGAAATTTTAATTAGCCAGCGGTTGATTGATGCGGACTTACAAGAGCATCTGGATATCGTCAGCGACAGCGGTAAATTTATCGCCCTCAAAGCGCCTTATGCAGCATTACTGTCCAAACAGGAAGAGCAGTTAACCGGGACGACTACTCCGGCAGCGTAGCACTCACTCTCAGTACTGAATGTCACACAACTGCAATCGATTTATCACACAAGCGTCACACCACAGTCATAACCTCAGGGAAAACATCCTGCAAGGTTATGACTGCCATGCTCAATATCGAACAATCCCTCGTCGACAAATTCCCCGGCTTTAATCAGCAGGCCCCCATAGTGCGCAACTCTACCCTGAGCATTCTGCGCAAACTTACCCATGAAAAAGAAATCAATGCATTCCTGCGCGAGCATGAAGGGAATCAGGGCATCGATTTTATCGACCGGATTTTTGAGTATTTCAATTTCAGTTACAGCGTATCCCAGCGCGAACGCAATAATATTCCCGCACAGGGGCGAGTAATCATTATCGCCAACCATCCGATTGGTTCACTCGACGGTTTGGCATTGGTGCGCCTGGTGAGTGAAGTGCGCAAGGATGTAAAAATTATCGCTAACGATATGCTCATGGCCTTTGAACCGCTGCACGAATTATTGTTGCCGTTAGACAATATGACCCGCGGCGCATCTGCAATTCACAACTACCGGCAAAGTTATAAAAATATCCTGCAAGCACTCAACAACGACGAAGCGATTATTATTTTCCCAGCCGGTGAAGTCTCGCGCGCAAGCCCCAAGGGCATTCGCGATGGAAAGTGGCAGGCAGGCTTTTTACATTTTGCGCGCAAAACCAAAGCGCCGATTTTGCCGATTTTTGTCTCTGCCAAAAATTCGCTGCTGTTTTACAGCGCATCGATGATATTCAAACCCTTAGCCACCGCCCTGCTCGCCCACGAAATGTTTAATAAACATTCGGCAGAAATTAAATTTCGCATCGGTGAAGTTATCCCCCACTACGCGCTGGAAACCGACAAGCTGGCGGACAAGGCGTTAATCAAACGCTTGAAAAAACACCTGTATAAAATCGGCAAAAATCGCAGTGTCAAAGGCCAGCGCCCGGCAATTTTTATCACCGAAAAAACCATCGCCCATCCGGAAGATCGCGCTGCCTTAATCAAGGAATTTAAAACTGCAGAATTAATCGGCAAAACACGCGATAACCACGGCATTTATTTGTGCGATTACAATCATCACCCAACTGTGTTGCGCGAAGTTGGTCGCTTGCGCGAGCAAACCTTTCGCCTGGTCGGTGAAGGTACTGGCAGCCGTCGCGATCTGGATAAATACGATCACTACTACCGCCACCTGGTGTTGTGGGATGAAGCAAAACTCTGTATCGCCGGCGCCTATCGTTTAGGTGAAGCACAAAAAATCCTGAACAAAAAAGGTATTGGCGGGCTTTACACAGCGGATTTATTTGATTTTCAAACCACAATCAAACCTTACCTCGAACAGGGGCTGGAATTGGGTCGCAGCTTTGTGCACCCGGATTACTGGGGCAAAGCCAGCCTGGATTATTTGTGGCAAGGCTTGGGCGCTTACATCAAACACAACCCGGAAATTCGCTATGTGTTTGGCCCGGTGAGCATGAGTGCACACTACCCGAAAAACCTGCGCGATTTATTGGTGTTTTATTACGAGCGCTATTACAAAGACAGCGAAAGCCTGGCTGAGGGAAAGCACCCGCATGAAATCGATGAAGATGAGTTGATTGAATTGCAACATAAATTCAGCAAACTGGATCGCGACCAGGGTTTTGAAATCCTGCAAACGGAATTTACCGCTGCCAACCACAAAATTCCGGTGCTATTTAAACAATATGCAGCGCTCTATGAGGATGGCGGCTATGAGTTGCTAGCCTTTAGTGTGGATTCCGAATTCGGCAATTGTGTGGACGGCTTGTTTATGGGCGACCTCACCCAAATGAAAGCCGCCAAGCGCGCTCGCTATCTTGGCGGTTGAGCACAAGTTAATTGTTCAGCGACTTGCTATTTAAAGTCGTCTGGCTGAAACCAGTAACGGGGATTTTTATAATCCATTCCCGCTGGCATATTCGGGTTTTCAATATGGATCCAACGCAGGTTTTTAACTTTATTTAATGGAAAAACGACTTTGGTTAAGGGATGCTGCTCCATATGCTTAACAAACGAGCCATTATCAATCATTTTTTCCAGGCCCATTTCAATCCAGCGAGCAAGCTCTTCATCTTTGGGGTTAACAAAAAAATAGAGTGCGAAGGGATATTCCAGAATCAGGTTTTCGTAAAACATTAAATCCGGATAGGCAGCTTTGCGCTGCTCAACCTCCGAGTAGCCTTCAAAATATCCGCGCGGAAAATATTCGCAGCGCAAGTTGGCCACTTCCTGGAAAATGCGCTCGAAGCTGGTAATTTCACGCACTTTTAAACCCGCCATGCGCAATACTTTGGTATCTGGCCACTCCACACCCTGGCAAGCGGAATAGCCGCTCAATACTTTTAAATCGGTCACACCATCAAATGCACCCTGCATGCGCTTCTGGATAATAAAACGGCGATGGCCGATCAAACCGCGATCCAATGGAATACGTATTGGGCGCAATTTGCGTTCGCGCTCTGAGTCAGTGCCCATCCAGTACACATCCACTTTTTTGCCGCGAATCATTTCATGGACGCCCAAATCCTGTTCCATCAGTTGGGTTTCATGAATTACTGGCACAGGCCGCCCGCTGGCACCAGCTTCCAGGGCCTTGCGCAGCAGTTGTACAAAATAATCCTGGGCAATAGCAAATTCAGGCTTGGCCGCTGCCACTTTGACCACTCGCGTATTGGTATCGGCGGAAGACTGGGCTAACACCTCGGCCGCCAACAAGTTCAACGCCAGTACCGCACTAACAACAATTGCCCCATATCGCACGGGTTGATACTCCTGCCAGATTCAATCAGGTTGCAATCCACTGAAAAGTATAGGTTAATCCCTTTATACCTATCACACAAAACCCTATTCAATAATGAGTTAAGTATGCACATCCATATACTCGGAATTTGTGGCACTTTTATGGGCAGCCTCGCCCAACTTGCCAAACAGCTCGGCCACCGTGTAACCGGCAGCGATGCCAACGTCTACCCACCCATGAGCACCCAACTCGAACAAGCTGGCATTGAGTTAATTCAGGGCTTTGATCCGATGTATTTGCAACCACCCAAGATGCCCACGCCGCCCGATTTAGTGGTGATCGGCAATGCGATGAGCCGCGGCAACCCCAGTGTGGAGTATGTGCTCAATCAGGGTATTCCCTACACGTCTGGCCCGCAGTGGCTGCGCGACCATGTACTGCAAGGCAAATGGGTATTGGCGGTGGCTGGTACTCACGGTAAAACCACCACCTCATCAATGCTGGCCTGGATTCTGGAATACGCAGGCATGGAGCCTGGCTATTTAATTGGTGGAGTCACCAAAAATTTCCCCACCTCTGCACGCATTGGCAATACACCATTTTTTGTGGTGGAAGCCGATGAATATGACAGCGCCTTTTTTGATAAGCGCTCCAAATTTGTTCACTACAATGCGCGCACAGTGATTTTAAACAACCTCGAATTTGATCACGCCGATATTTTCCCCGACCTCGCAGCGATTCAAAAACAATTCCATCACTTGGTGCGCACAGTTCCCAACAACGGTTTATTAATTTTACCGACCAACGACAAAGCCCTCGCTGAAGTCATCCAACAGGGTTGCTGGACGCCGCAGCAACAATTTGCGGTGATTAGCGAAGAAAAACCTGAACAGGAAAATGTTGCTGAACAGCAAGAGCCTATATCCAAATGGCAGGAGCCAACACCAGAATGGCAAGCAAAGCTGTTAGCTACCGATGGTTCTTCATTTGCAGTCATTCACAATGGTGAAGAAGTTGCGCAAATTCACTGGGCACAAACCGGCATCCATAATGTAAATAATGGTTTAGCGGCAATTATCGCCGCGCGCCATGTGGGCGTAACACCGGAACATGCTGCCAAAGCGCTGGAACAATTTGCCGGTGTAAAACGCCGCATGGAAATGCTGGCAGACGTACACAGCATCAAAGTCTACGATGATTTCGCCCACCACCCCACCGCGATTAAAACCACACTCGCCGGTTTGCGCGCAAAAGTGGGCGATGAAAAAATTATCGCCATCATCGAACCCCGCTCCAACACCATGCGCATGGGTGTCCACAAAAGCTCACTCAACAAAAGCGTCACCGACGCCGACGACGTACTCTGGTACCAACCCGCCAACGTCGACTGGGCCATGGACGACATCGTCAACAAAAGCCCGATACCCGCAAAATTGGTAAGAGACCTGGATGAACTCATCCACTGCGCCATCTCCATCAGCGAACCCAACACGCATATTGTGATTATGAGTAATGGTGGGTTTGGTGGTGTGCATCAGAAGTTGGTGGATCAATTGACCAAGCATGCGTTGTAATTAAATTACCACCGTAAACTTCACCGCAAAACAATCAAATTTGATAAACATTAATCATTAAAGATTAATAAAAAAATAAAATACAGGAAGTTTCTGCACATATCTTCGACGATGAAAAAAAGCTATTGACTGGTACAGCAGGCAGGATGATTATTAACTTGAAATTAGTATTCCTGAGTCCATTCTCGGAGGTTGATTATGCTATTTATGCCAGAGAGAAATCAAATTGAGACTATTCGTCTTTTCGTTGAAAAAAGAGAGGAAGATATATTCAAAATAATCTACACCTCTCAAATAGACTTGGTAAATAAAGTCATAGAATGGTTAAAACAAGAAGGAGATCATCAATCTTTGGAGTGGATATCACAAGTAACTCATCGAAGATAACCTGCATCTATATGCTTAAGCACAATTAGACCGTCTATCAGCTAGGGGATAACATCTCAAATCCTGTGAGTGTTTTGGCAATTATGTGGCTTGTCATCGCCAAACCCAATATCATAAACCTATGGTAATAGCAGCGCAGCGCGCGATGCTGCGCACCTTACACTGTCACAAAACCTGAGGTACAGCACATGGCCCAACAGAAACCAGGTACCATCACCCTTGCCATTACCGGTGCATCCGGGGCGCAATATGGTTTGCGTTTGTTGCAGTGTTTATTGGCGGCAGATTGCAAAGTGTATTTGATGATCTCCAGTGCGGCGGAGGTGGTTATTCGCACCGAGACAGATTTGGACTTACCGCGCGATATTGATGAGCAACAAGCATTTTTCAGCGCGCTCTTTGATGCGGATGAAGACCAATTGCAAGTGCTGGCAAAAGACGATTGGTTTGCTGCCGTCGCTTCCGGTTCCAGTTCGCCCAGCTCGATGGTGATTTGCCCAGCAAGCGGCGGGACACTCTCTGCCATTGCACACGGTGCCAGCAATAATTTAATTGAGCGCGCGGCCGATGTTGCCTTGAAAGAGCGCCGCAAATTAATTGTGGTGCCGCGCGAAACGCCCTACTCGGAAATCCATTTGGAAAATATGCTCAAACTCACCCAAATGGGTGTGGTGGTGCTGCCGGCCAGCCCCGGTTTTTATATGCAACCACAAACCGTAGAAGAGCTAATTGATTTTATTGTTGCCCGCATTTTGGATCAGCTGGGCGTTGCACAGGATTTAATGCCGCGCTGGGGTGAGGGTTAATAAATATCACGGTGTAAACCCCGGTTGCAAAACCTGGGGACTTACGGCAAAACCCGGATGAATTGTGACAAAGCCTGTGCAATCGGCTAGGCTAATGTAATTGGAGTTAATCACTGCATTCATTTTGGTCGCATTGAAAATTTAAGCGCCAACCCACACACATGCAGCTAATACAGGGGACTCCTTATGATGGAGCACAATAATAATTTCCCGTTTGTATTATTTGTTTATAAAACCACAGCCACGGGCGGCACGTTTGAGTATTGCAGCCCAGCCATCAGCCATTTTTTTAATATCTCCCCCGCCAGTGTTATGGCCAGCGCCAGTGTCTTTTTTGATGTATTCCCGGAGCCGGAAAAATCCTTACTGCAGCAACGTTTTACCGAAGGCAGCGATAGTCACGTCATTAATACAAGCGAAGACCAGCTAATCAATTTTGAATTTACTTACAAGTCCCCAAGCGGCGAAAAACGCCGCTACCTGTTGCAAGCAACTTGCAATCATGGAGATAGCAATAACGAGCCTGGCAAATGGTCAGGCGCTATTTTTTCGATCGATATCAGTTACCGCAAGCAGGAAGCGGCCATTAAATCGGCTAATTATTTTTTATTCCTGCAAGACCAATTGCCGGATTTGTTTTACTACAAGGATCCCCAGTCGCGCTTTTTAGGCGGTAACAAAGCCTGGAAAGATTTCCATGGTTTTACCTCCACCGAACAATGGCTCGGAAAAACAGATAAGGACTCGCCCAAGTTCTCGGCGGCAGAAGGCGCACATATTTTTAATGAGGAACAGGCCATGCTGCGCTCCGGCAAAATGCGCCGCCAGCGCGAGCATATTCACAATAGTGCCGGCCAGGAAAAATATATCGATTCCATTAAAGTGCCGATTTTTGATGATCGCCAAAAATTACTGGGCATGGTTGGGCTCTCGCGCGACATTACCGAACAAGTGCACACAGAAAATGCGCTGGCTTATGCCAAAACCGCAGCAGAACAAGCGGCCATTGCCAAGAGTTCCTTTCTCGCAGTGATGAGCCATGAAATCCGTACCCCCATGAACGGCGTCATCGGCTGTGCCTCGCTACTGGGTGAAACACCGCTGAATGAAGAACAACAACAATTAGTACGCACCATTCAAAGTTGTGGCGAGGGTTTGCTGGTTATCATCAATGACATTCTCGATTATTCCAAAATTGAAGCCGGGCAAATCATTCTGGATATTCATTCCTTTCATTTGCGTGAGTTGATTGAAGATACGCTCGAAATATTTGCCAAAAGTGCCACCGACAAAAACCTGGAATTAAACTATTACATAGAACCGGAAGTGCCATTGCACCTGGAGGGAGATTCATCGCGTATTCGCCAGGTGTTAATTAACCTGATTGGCAATGCGATCAAATTTACCGAGCGCGGCGAAGTCATTGTGCGCATTGAATTACAATATAAAAATAGCGATGAAAGCAGTTGTAAAATTCTTTTTGCCGTGCACGATACCGGCATAGGCATTCCCGACGAACACCAGGGCAATTTGTTCCAGGTATTCACTCAGGCAGACAATTCCATTACCCGCAAATACGGTGGCACAGGGTTAGGCTTGGCGATTTCCAAAAAAATCGTTCAGCAAATGGGGGGAGATATCTGGTTTAGTAGCAAGCCCCATAAAGGTACCAGCTTTTTCTTTACTACTCAGGTTATTTATGAAGATAAAGCTCACGAGCAGCAAACCCTGGATACCCATCACTTCAAAAATTTGCACGCACTGATTGTGGATGACAATGCCACTAACCGTAAAATTCTCGCTGCCACCCTGATGCAATGGGGCATGCGTGCAACCGCTTATGCCTCACCGGAAAACGCATTAGAGAACGCCGGCCTCGGGCATCATTTTGATGTAGCGATTCTCGATCAATGCATGCCGGGAATGCATGGCAGTGAGTTAGCCAAACGCTTGAATGAACTGCGCCCGACAGATCCAATCCCTACCATTATTCTTAGCAGTGCTACCGAGCGCTCCAGTGGGCGCATCAGCACTTTTATCAGCTTGCAAAAACCCACGCGCAATAACGATTTGATTCGCGCACTTCTGCGTGCACTAAAACTCGGTAGTCATCACCCGGATGCACTCCCCAAAAATGTACCTGTTGCGGCTAAAAAAACACGCATTCTGGTAGTGGAAGATAACAGTGTGAATCAGATGGTAGTGATTAAAATGCTCGCCAAGCTTGGCTACACCAATGTCACGGCCGTTGCCGACGGAAGAGAAGCGGTAGATACCTGCAAAAAAATTCCGGTGGAAATTATTTTAATGGATATTCAAATGCGTATTATGGATGGCTACACCGCCACTGAAATAATTCGTGCACAACAAAATGCCGGCTCCCAACCCTGGATTATTGCCTTAACTGCCGGGGTGCAGCAGGCTGAAACCGAGCGCGCGTTCGCCTGTGGAATGAATGCATTTGCCACCAAACCGATCCAGTTGGAACAACTGCATCAAGTACTGTGTGATGCGGAGCAATCACTGCCAAATGCCAGCCTGTCGGCCTGATTGAATAACTCTTGTCTCAAGCCAGCCGGGCTGCCTTCAAGCGCCCATACCTATCTGGTAAACTCCCACTCAATTCGATTAGCCATACATTTTCCTATGAGTATTCCTAAACAGGTTCGCATTGTAGAAGTTGGCCCGCGCGATGGTTTGCAAAATGAAAAGCAAGCTATAGCCACCAGCGCCAAAATCCAACTGATTGAAAATCTGGTCGATGCCGGATTGAATTACATTGAAGCGGGCAGCTTTGTAAATCCCAAATGGGTGCCGCAAATGGCTGACAGCGGCGAGGTATTTTCCGGCATTGCGCGCAAGCCCGGAGTGACTTACGCAGCACTGACACCCAACCTGCAAGGTTATGAACGCGCTATTGCCGTTGGTGCTAATGAAGTTGCGATTTTTGCTGCAGCATCCGAAGCC
>JAGKXA010000385.1 GCA_021151615.1 Cellvibrionaceae bacterium
TTGCAGTAACCGGCGACGAATTAAATTAATGTGATTCATCGCCAACTCCTAGAGGCTGTAATTAACTTGCAAAAACCAGCTGCGGCCCGCTTCCGGGAAACCTTCGCTGTATTCGTAGAGTCGATCAAAAATATTGCGCGCGCCGGCCTCAACTAATAATTGTTCATCCAAAAAGCGATAACCGGTTTTCAGGTTGGTTACTCCAAAGCCATTGGTTTGCTGCACACCGTTGCTGGTGGTGTAGCGTGATGATGAAGCTTCAGTGGCGGCAGTGATATTCCAGGCGCGAGTAATATTCCAGCGCAAGTCTGCGGCAAATTTATGATCGGGCGTATCAATTAAATAGACTGTCGGCGATGAAATATTATCGCGGTCAAGATAGGAGTAAACCGCGCCGAGCGTTAAATCGCCCAATGAAAAATGCAAACCGGTATCGGCGCCGGTTGCGCGTACTTCACCAATGTTTTGCATCTGCGAGCAGGGTGGTGTACTGCAAGCGTTGGCAGGAATGCTGATGGCCTGGATCATGTCGGTGATGTCAGAGCGAAATACACTGACGTCCCAGCGCAATTGATTGCTGAATTTATGTTCGTAACCAATTTCATAATGATCGGCTTCTTCGCTGTGCAAATCCGGATTGGGAATAGCGCTGCCCATGCGATAGGAATAACGATCTTTAATGGTAGCGAAGCGATGTTTACGCGCTGCGGTCAGATGCACGCGGCCGGCGTCAGTAACACGATAAAATAATCCCAGTGTTGCGTTATTTGCGCTGTTATCGCCTTTGGGGAAATCGGAAATTACTCCGGTGCGTGTGTTGTAATCCTGCGCATCAATGCTAGCGCGCCAATCGCGGGACAGGCCGGCAACCAGCGATAATTTTTCAGTGATGTTGTGCGTGTCTTCCAGCGCGATGGATTGTGTGCGGTCGCTGGTGAGGCGAATGGGTTGGCCGGCATTGTGTTCGCGGTGAATATCTTCTTTCCAGTGATACGCGGCCTTCAATAAATTATTGTCGCTCATCTGAAAATCAAGCTGCGCGCTGGCGCCTTTGGTAAAATCGTCGTACCAGCTTTTAAATGATGAAGCTTTGTTTTGTGTGGTGTAGGTTGCATCGTCATAAGTAAATAACGAATTCTCGTAAGTGTCGTGATAAGCACGCACTTTCAAGGTCACGCTATCCCACTGGGTGTTGGATAAAAAATAAATGCTGTCTTTATCCCACACTGGCCACTGCCAATAGCGTGCGCTGATATTGGCGATGGCACCTGCATAAGGCGGGTTGCCTTTTTCACCTTGTTGCGATGAATAACTCACACTGTATTCATCGGTTTCGTTGGGGGTTAGTGCGAGTTTCAAACTGTATTTGCGGTCCTCGCTGTAACTGTTTTCGCGCTCAGCGCCATCTTCAAAACGACGCGCGGGAAAATCCTCGGACAGCGTAAATGAATCTACATCCAGATAAGAAAGCCCGGCTTGCACATACCAGCTGCCCTGGTTGCTGCCCAGATTGGTATACACACGGCGCGAATTATTTTCGCCATCATTATCCCAACTGGTGCCTGCACCCACTTCACCTTCCAATAGTTCACCGGGTTTGCGGCTTACCAGATTAATTGCTCCACCAAGAGTGTTTGGCCCATAAATTAATGAACTGAAACCTTTGGCAACATCAATTTGTGCAATACCGAACGTATTAAAGCGCCCCAAATCCACATAGCCGTCGTAGGGGACATATACAGGAATGCCATCCAGAAATACCGGCACCTGGCGCAAATCAAAACCGCGCACATACACCATCTCTTCATTGCGCGCACCGACTTTGCTTAAGCTAACGCCGCTGCTGAGGTTCAATGCACCGCCCACCGTTTCTTTATCGTGTGCGCGAATCGTATCTATGCTGATGCGCTGGGTATTGTCTTTCTCGGTATCCTGCGCGTTGGCCGTAACAACAATGGTTTCCAGTTTTGGATCATTGGTTTCGGCCAGTATTACTGGTGCAATACCAATGGTAAGAATACTGGTAATAAG
>JAGKXA010000386.1 GCA_021151615.1 Cellvibrionaceae bacterium
TCATTGGCGCGCAACCATATAGCCCACACCGCGTACAGTGCGAATAAAATCGGCGGGCAATTTTTTGCGCAGGTTGTGCACGTGCACTTCAATGGCATTGCTCGCCACCTCATCGCCCCAGCTATACAGTTTTGCCTCTAATCCCTCTTTGGTTTGAATAATGCCCACGTGCTCGACCAGCGCCTTGAGCAACATATATTCGCGGCGCGATAAATTCATGGCTTCATCATTGAGCAACGCAAGGTGATGGGCGGTATCCAGTGTTAACGGGCCGACCTGAATCATCGCTGTGGATGCATTGCCCAGGCGCCGCTCCAATACGCGTAAGCGCGCGAGTAATTCATCCAGTGCAAAAGGTTTGGTGAGGTAGTCATCGGCGCCGGCATCCAGACCGGCAACTTTGGCATTAGTGCTGTCACGCGCGGTAAGAATTAATACCTGGGTGGATAATTTTTTCTGGCGCACCAGGCGCAATAATTCCAGTCCGTCCATATCTGGCAGGCCCAAATCCAACAGCAAAATATCAGGCGGTTCAGCGACCAGAAATGTACTCGCCGCTTTGCCGTTATCCAGCCAGCTTACCGCAAAGCCCGCGCGTTTGAGTGCGCTGACAATGCCGTCGGCCAGCAGGCTATCATCCTCTACCAGCAGTATGTGCATTCCCGACCCTCGTATTGATAGGCGATTTATAAGTGCGTAACGCACGGATTTTTCTATCGCCAGAATTATAGACCAGGCACTTGTTCAGCCCGGTCATTTTCCCGGTTGCTAGTTTGAGCCGTCGCTTGCGGCAGGGTTCAGGTTAACGATCATCAGCAGCATAAAAAATAAAACTTAAGCTGTGCTTAAGGTTGCGTCCTCCGGGCAGTTCAGACACTGCAATAGCCCGCTGACACAATTGCCACAAATCTCTTTGCCCCCGGCATATTGCTGACAAATATATTCTCTAATATGGCCACATGAACAAACGACATGGAGTCGCGAATGGTAAGGAAAGCCTGTTCATTAACTTCCGAAAGGAAACTCAAACTGGCTTGCCATAACGGCAAGTAAACTGAAATTTTTTTGCGAGGATGCAATCATGTTGAAATCTAAATCTGCTCTGTTTACCGCGTTGTTGTTGGCTACCCAATTTGCTGCTGCTGGTGGTTTGGTTATCGAAAAACAAGCGACTCCACCCTTTGATCAATCACCTAATGGTTCAGTGATTCTGGAAAGCCAGGCTGACAACGGCAGTGTGATTTTGGAAAAAGGAATTATTGTGCAAAACCAATTGGCCGGTGGCGTGGTTCTTGAAAACACTTCTGACACGCAAGATGCCGGCGGTGTAATTCTGGAGAAATCTCCAGTGCTTGAACGCGGTGGTATCAAGCTGTTGAGTGGTGGTGTGATTCTTGAAAAATCCCCAGTGCTTGAGCGCGGCGGTATCAAGCTGTTAAGTGGTGGTTTGATCATCGATCGACATGTTGCCGGTGGGATGATTGTTGACAAGCACCTGGCTGGTGGCCTGATTATCGATCGTCACGGTAGAAACGTTTAAGCGGGATTCTGTTCCCGGGTTAGCTCACTAAACACTCTTATCGAAAGCCGCAGTTTCCAGGATGGAGGCTGCGGCTTTTTTGTTGCCCATAAATAGCCATTTAAAATCAAATTAAGGGTATCAATAAATTTTTCAAATAGCCTGTATGGCCACATTCAATTAGCCCCATGGCGCCCGACTCCCTAATCTGTGCCCAACGAAACACAGATCCCAACCCTCAAACCACTGGAGTCCACACATGGCTACTATCAATTCCGAAATCAAACCTTTCAACGCCCAGGCTTACCATCAGGGTCAATTCGTGCCCGTGAGCGATGCCAACCTAAAAGGCAAATGGTCCGTTGTTTTCTTCTACCCGGCCGACTTCACTTTTGTTTGCCCGACCGAACTGGGCGACCTGGCTGACAACTATGCGGAGTTCCAAAAACTGGGCGTAGAGATTTACTCGGTCTCCACCGATACCCATTTCACCCACAAAGCCTGGCA
>JAGKXA010000148.1 GCA_021151615.1 Cellvibrionaceae bacterium
GTACGCAAATCGTGTGAAAGCCCGCGCGATAATAATTTATTGTCCGCAATTAATTGCTCGATGCGTTGTGCCATACGATTGAATTCCATTTCAATGGAATGGATGTAGGAGTTTTTATCCACTGCAATGCGCGCTTGCAAATTGCCTGCACCAAATTCCTGCGCGGTACGGCGCAACAGCGCAAGGCGACGCAACAGCGGATACAACCACACCAACACCATTAAAATTACGCCCGCATAAAATAAAAACGTCAGCAGCCAATTAATCCAGCTGTTGGATTCCTGACGCAGCTCATCAGGCAGCATTAGCGACAGCACCTGATCTTGACTGGCGAGATAATAATTCAAACTCAATTGATCGCCTGACTCGAGCAATAATGCGTCACCTTTCTCAAAGTTTGCTTTCAGATTTTCTGGTAGGGGAAATTCGGCATAGGGAAGCACCTGCGGGTGTAAATTGGAGAAAGCAAACCAATCATCCCATTCAACCTGCACCCCCTGCTGATCAATTAAAATCGCCAGGTCGCGACCAACATTTTTGTAAGCATTGAGCGCCGAATCCTCCATTGAGGGTTGTTGCTGGCTGTACCATTGATCTATCCCCCAGCCCAGGCCAATTACGGCCGAGACAACGACGATAAGCAGCGAGAAAGTTAATCGCTTCACGAATTAATCCCAAGCCTCCGGCGAAAACAAATAACCGCGTGCCCACACAGTTTTTATGCGATAGGGCTGCTCGGTATTATCGAGTAATTTCTTGCGCAGACGCGAAATGCGAATATCAATCGAGCGATCAAAGCCATCGTACTCAAACCCGCGCAATTGGCTAACTAATTGATCCCGACTAAGCACCTGCCCCGCCTGACTCGCCAATAGCCAGAGCACATCAAATTCATTGGCAGTAAGTGGTACTGCTTGCTCGCGATAAAAAACCGCTTTGGCATCACGCAGGATTTTTAATTGGCCAAATTGCAATTGGCCATCGGGTAACTCAGGGCTTGACTCCAGTGATTCGCGGCGCAACAACGCTTTAATGCGTGCGAGCAACACCCGTGGCCGAATAGGTTTATTGAGGTAGTCATTGGCGCCCAACTCAAGCCCCAATACTTCATCGGTTTCCTCACTGAGCGCAGTGAGCATTAAAATCGGGCCGTGAAAAAAGGTACGCAGCTCACGACAAATATCAAAACCATTTTTTCCCGGCAGCATCACATCCAGAATAATTAAATCCGGTTTGTGCTGTTGTACGTCTGCCACTACCAGATCACCACGCGCTAAATGGCGTAAGTGGTATTCATGCCCCTGTAAATACTGTTTAATCCACTCTGCAAGCGAAGCATCATCTTCAACCAATAGAATAGACGCTGCTGGTGAATTGTGGATAAGGTCTGCGGATTGATGGTTGCTGGTCATTAAAATAATCGCCAATGGGTTTTGCGGCGGGTGTTGGCCTTGTATACCCAGGCCACTTCCATGGTTGCTTCGGCAACCACTTGCTGCTGTCCGTTTTTTAATTGCAACACCCACGCAGTATCGCTGGCAAACTCAAAATTGAAAGCCCCTTGGGTTTGCTCTTGCCAACAGTGCAAGGGTTGGGATTGTGATTCCAGATACACGCAGTAATTTCCCTGCGCAAAACTACTCCAGGATATTTGTACATGCTGATAACACACCTGCCCCTGGTGCAAGGCCACACAGCGCGCCGGCGTCAGCAGCAAACTACTGGTATCACGTGCAACAGGTGTACCGGAAACCGGAGGAGGTTCCCCTGCAATAGCAACTGCAGCTGTGGTCAGCAGCAGTGCAATCCAGAATCCTTGCATAAGCTTGAGCATTATCATTGCTGCTAAAACACGTAACTGATTGAGGTTGCTATAGCTTCACCATGATCATCCATTATCAGCGGACTTTTCATGGCATCCGAGGTTAAATCAATACGCCGGAAAAAACTGCGAAACACCCATTTTTCACTCAGTGGGTAGGTTGCTCCTAGCTCCACGACATAAGCCATACCCGCAGGCACATGGCTCTCGGGGTATTTCGCCGAAGCTTCATCGGCATCAATGGAAAAATAATAATCGGTAATTTGTTGCGAGCGATAAGTAGCGCCGACAATCCCGTGAATAGTCCAATTGCGATACTGCCAATGGCGCGCCAGCTTTAACGAATAGAGTTGCCCGTAATGGGTATTGCTCACATCGGCAAGTGCGTGCAACTGCACAATATAATTACCGAAATAAGCAGTGGCTCGCGGACCAGACATAAAATCGCCGCGGCGCTTTTTTAACCCGCGATAATCATTAGTCTCGTCCTCACTCATCTCATCGTGCTGGGCTAGGCCAACCCAATCCAATGACCAGTTATCGCCGTTATAAAAATTGCAGCCGAGCGTAAATTGCTCCAGGCTTTGTGAGAATAATTCTGCAAACAAACACTGATATTGGTAGCGCGCACTGATATCGAGAAACGCTTCGGTGTGCACCTCACCTTTTTCATTGCCTTCCGGCATACCCACCAGGGGATTGGTATAGCTAACCGCCCCCAGACCAATTTCAAAATAACCACCATTGCGATTGTCAGGTCCCGAGGTGCCTTTACGCACCTCACTGGATAAATCGCCGGCGCACACAGACACCGCCATCAGTGAAATTAAAAAACTACTCAGAGCCGTAGCTGTGCGCAAGCGCTTGTTCCACATAAAAACTAACCTGTTACTAAAAAGTCAGCGACATACCCACCGCCGGAATTATGCCCATCCCCACTTCATCTTCCAGCTTGAAATCTTGCGGGGATGTGGTGCGTTTATAATCCAGGTTGCGGTCGGTAACATTGCGCCGGTTGAGGGCGTTAAGAATATCAATATTGTAAGTGCCGGGATAACCCCAGAGCGTCATTTCGCGCTGAAAGCGCAAATCCAGGCGCGTATACACCGGCAGGCGATCAGAATAAGGTTCGCCATACACCGGCAATATGCGGTTTTCAAACCAGGGATTTTTTTGAATACCAACAATAGGAGTGATTGCACGTCCGGATTGTGCGGTAAAACGCCCGCCAAACGTCCATAAATCGTTTAACTGATAATTCATCACCCAATTCAACACCAGTGGCGTATCCAAATAATAATCCCGCTCTATTGCCGTGAGTTTATTGGTGCGTGAACTCTGCGAGGCACTAACCGCCAACCAGCCATACCAGCGATCGGTGCGCTCTTTGCTGATAAACAAATCCACTCCATAGGCCTCGCCTTCTACATTATTGGTATAGAGCGGTTTACTGGAATCATTCACATCGCTAGCGAGCGGTAACTCATCCATGGTTTTGTAATAGCTTGTCACTGACCAACTCCAGCCTTCCGCTAATTCTTGCTTGATGCCCAGGGTAAAATGTTCCGATGTGGGTGAGTCCAGTTCGGTGTTGCCGATCTCCGGAAAAGTTTTATCAATATCTGGCAGGCGATTGTAGGAACCTGCCGATGAGGTCAGTGTCCAGTGATCGATAAATTCCCAACTCATTGCCAGGCGCGGATGAGTGAAGGTTTCTTCGGTGTAATCGTTGTAATGGCTTTGCACACCCAAATCCAGTGCAAATCGTTCAGCAATTTGCCAGTGATCATTCAAATAAACAGACGACTCCTTGATACGAATTTCATCTTCTGCATCTACCAGTTCGCCGCGGCGCAGCTCACAATCCGGATCAAACTCCGTACAAACATAGTTTATAAAACGCGCATCATAACGGTAATCCGTTGAGTGATACTCACCGCCGAGTGTCACATTGTGATTCGTGCCTGCAATCAATGAAAAATTGATGAGCGCGTAATTATCGGCCGTCGTCATATCAAAAAAATATTTATCGCCGCCCCAAAAAGTATCCTGATTATTTTCATAGTGGCCGATTTGCGCATCCAGCGTTGTACCAGCGTCGCCTGCAAATTGCCAGCGCACATTCTGGTTATGGAAAGTGTTTTCAATTTTTGCATTGCCGGCAAAATCCGGCTCTTCCAACACTTCAGTGGAGAGCTCAGTAAATTCCGCTGCCGCCAGGTCGCTGGCGCCATTGGCACTCAAGGTAAGCTTGTGATTGTCCCCCAGGCGATATTGGTATTTAAACTGGTAATCCGTATCTTCCGGTGCGTCCTGCACACGGATACCATCTTCCTTTTCCGCCTCGTCCTCATCAAAGAAATACTGGATCAAGCTGCCGCGCCCGGAAAAATAGAGCGCAGAGTTTTCACTCACCTGACCCTCAGTAAAAATGCCGGCGCGCAGTAAGGATAAATCCAATTTGGTGGCGAAATCCTGCTGGCGAGGATCGCGCAACTTGATATCAAACACACCGCCAATCGCATTGCTGTACTGCGGGCCAAAGCCGGCGGAGAAGAGTTGAAAATCCTGGATAATATTTTCATTAAAAATGGAGGTGGAAAATGCGTGGAATACATATCCCGCAGGCGCGCCATCGACCAGATAGCGGTTGTCGCTGGGCGATGAACCGCGCACGGCGGGTGCACCACCGCCATCGCCTTCACTGATCACACCGGGCAGGCTAAACACCGCCATTAGAGGATCGCCCAGGGAGCCAGGTACATCGATAATTTTTTGCGCATTTTCGGTAATGACTGAGTAATCACTTTTGCGGCCTTGTACGAGCGTCTCCTCAATTGCTGGATCAGTCTCTGCGTCAACAGCAACACTGGAGGTAACGGGAACAAGCAGGAGTAACGGTAAGAGTGCGCGACGCTTGGGTAGGTGCATGGCAGTTTCCTTTTAGTGAAGGGGCTGGAGAGGGTTCGCAGCCTAACCGCCAGTTCGCACAATGGCTGTAACAGGGCGCATGGGTCTGTATCAATCTGTAACAAACACTGTTGTTTATTGCCAATGATTCCTTGAGTGGAGTGTGGGTTTCAAAAACGTTCTAACCAACCAAATTCCAATCCGGTTGCCATGCCTATACTTAACGGCAGTATGCCAGGATGATCACTATGAAATTTTTGAAAGCTGCCAGTCAATCAAGCAACGCTCCGTCACTACAGCCCCATGCCCTACATCAAGCTCAGGCGCGCCCCTGGAAAGTAGCAATCATTGATGACGAAGAACAAATTCACGCCGTCACGCAAATGGTATTGAAGAACACCAGAATTGATGAGCAACCCCTGGTGTTTTTAAATGCACACAGCGCCGAAGAGGGATTGAGTTTATTCCAGGCGCACCCGGATATCGCCTTGGTGTTTGTCGATGTGATTATGGAAACCGATAATGCCGGGCTGGAGTTGATCCATAGAATTCGCAACGATTTGAACAATCATTCCACCCGCATTGTGCTACGCACCGGCCAGCCGGGCTCAGCACCGGAAGAAACTATCATCCGCACTTACGATATCAACGATTACAAAAGTAAAACCGAACTCACCGATACCAAATTAAAAACTTGTGTCTATTCTGCCATTCGCTCCTATCGCGATATTTGTACCATTGAATCCAGCAAGCGCGGCATGCAAAAAGTTATCGCCGCTTCGGATTCGGTGTTGCGCAGCCAAACCCTCTATCAATTCGGCAATGCAGTGCTCAATCACACCTTGCAATTGCTCAATATAAAAACAGCGGAGATGTATTTGGTAAGCCAGCATGTAGATTTATTTGGCGATGCCGAATTAATGTTGCTCGCCGCCACTGGCGATGAAGTGAAACTCAACAACCAGTGGGACACCGACATACTGCCCGCTGATATTAAAAACGCAGTGCTGGATACCCTGGAACGCCAGCAACCGTTTGTGAGTGAGAATGTATTTATTGGTTACTACCACACCAATGAAAAAACCCGGAGTGTGCTTTACACACGTTTCCATGAAGGTCACGATCCGGCACACGACGAAATACTGAAATTATTTGCCGCAAATATCACCCTGATTTTCCAAAACCTGCATAGCCGCGAACATATTCAGGAAACCCAAAAAGAATTGTTGCTGGTACTGGGCGATGCTATTGAGCAGCGCTCCAAAGAAACCGGCGCCCATGTGCGGCGCGTGTCCATGATGTGCGAACTCATGGCATTGAAGCTGGGTCAAAGCAGCGAATATGCGGAAATTTTAAAATACGCCTCCCCCTTGCATGACATAGGTAAAATTGGCATTCCCGAAAGTATTTTGCATAAACCCGGAAAACTTACCGACAGCGAATGGGAAACGATGAAATCCCACGCGCAAATCGGTTACGATTTATTGAAAGATTCCACACGCACCATTGCCAAGATGGGCGCACGAATCGCCCTCAGTCACCATGAATATTGGGATGGCAGCGGCTATCCGCTGGGACTGTCAGGTAATGCCATTCCGCTGGAAGGGCGCATAGTGGCGATTATCGACGTAATAGATGCACTGGGTTCCGAGCGCGCCTACAAAAAGCCCTGGCAGGAAAACGATATTATCCAATACATCACCGAACGCAGTGGCAAACAATTTGACCCAAACATGGTGGAGGCGGCGCTCTCGCTGTTTGATAGCTTCCGTGAAATCCGCACCAACTTTCCCGATCACCCAACACATTAATTATTCGCGCAAGAAGAATAAGCACTATGCAACGAACGCTGTACGATATCCTGCACGATGTTTCCAAATCCAGTATGGTCGATGAAGGCGATCTACAGGCCGCAGGACTATTAATTCTCACCGCTGCGCTGCACGGCCTGCATATCAATCGCGTGGGTATTTGGATTTTTAATGATGACAAGCAGGCTATTCGCTGCCGCATGTTAATTGATGGCAATAACTGCACACTGGATGGCACACTGGAGTTGGCGCGCACCAACTTCCCAAATTATTTCAACAGCCTGGATAACGAGCGCGCGATCGTTGCCAACGATGCCCAACAACATTCCGGTACCGCTGAATTTCGTGAGGCCTATTTAATTCCCTTTGGCATTACCTCCATGCTGGATGCGCCCATTCGTCACAGGGGCAATATGCTCGGCATTATTTGTTGCGAGCACCAGGGACCCAAGCGCGAGTGGAGCAATGAGGAAATCGCCTTTGCCAGCGCCCTGGCTGACACCTATGGCCGCGCCATTAGCGCTGCACAGCGCAATGACTATGAACAACAACTCAAGGAAATAAATGAACAACTGGAGCAAAAAATTAATGAGCGCACCGAGACCTTACAAACAGCGCTGCGCAATTTAAATCACACCCAGGCAAAACTAATTGAAAGTGAAAAACTTGCTTCACTCGGCCGCCTGGTCTCCGGCCTCGCCCACGAAATCAATACACCGCTCGGCATTGCCGTGACGTCTGCCAGCCACTGCGCCAATGAATTAAAGCGCGTACAACAACGCTATCGCGATGAACAATTAAACGAAGAGGAGTTTGCCCAATTCCTGGGGAGCATTGACGATGGCCTGGGTTTAATTAATAACAACCTCAATCGCGCCGCAACGCTGGTGCAAAACTTTAAGCTTTCCGGTGCTATTCACACGGCGCATGAAGAAGAGCAATTTGAACTGCGTGCCTGTATCGATTTAACCCTGAAAAGTTTGCAGCCCCTGCTGAAAAAAAATCAGATCAACTGCCGGCTCGAACCCGGCGGCGCCATTCAGATCAACAGTCACCCGGGGGCTATTGCTCAAATCATCACCAACCTGATTACCAACTCCATCCATCACGCTTACGCCAACACCACGGAGAAAAAAATCTCTATCGAATTGTCAGAGTCGCCTGAACAAATCACCATCTTCTACCGCGACAACGGCTGTGGCATTGCAAATGAAATTCGTCACAAAATCTTTGAACCCTTTTTTACCACCGCACGCCGCACCGGCGGTTCAGGCTTGGGATTATCGATTGTTTACAATCTGGTAACGCAGAAATTGGGCGGAGAAATACTGCTGGGGAGCGACCAAAGTGCTGGCGCCACTTTTCACCTGACGCTTCCAAGAAATGCAAGCAGCCAACGCGGTTGATAGCCAGTATCGTCCTTTTGCACTGGCGCCATTTAGTCTATCAGCCTACAATTCCCGACCTTGTATTTTTTGGGTTTTTACCCTGTTATTGCCATGACGTCACCCCTGATTCCCGAGCGCCCACTACTGATTTCACCCTCCCTTGCCGCTACTATCGGCCTGGAGGAGGCGTGCATGCTGGGGGTTCTGGCGGAGTTGGCGTGTTTCCTGCCGATGACGCAGGCCAATGGCCGCCAGTGGCTGGATGTGGATAGCGATTGGGCCGAGCGGATGCTGCCTTTCTGGACTGACTATGACATCCAGCGCATCAGCCGCAGCCTGCATGACAAAGGCGTGATCCAACTGGTGTCTGCACCCTTTGTAGAATGCCGTCGCCTTACCTTATCTTTCGATAGCGCACCGGCCCAGCCATCGCCCCAGATTCAGGGCAATAGCCCGACGGTTGCTATCGCGCCCCAGATCACACCGGGCGCCAACCTGATTCCGCCCCATTGGCAACCGGACCAGGAATTGCTCAAGCAAATCGCCCAGTACGCGATCCCACCGGAATTTGTGTGGCAGCAGTTGCCCGAGTTCGTAACCTACTGGCGCGAGCGCGGCGAAACCAGCCACAGCTGGGGTGCGAAATTCCTAAAAGATGTGCTGCATAAGTGGCGCAACTACGAAACCCTGAACGCGCGTCAGCAGCGCGAAGATAAAGAGCGACAAGTGCGCGAGCGCGATGCCGAATTTTTAAAGCGCGACCAGGAAACTGCCATGCACAGCCAATGGCGCCCCACACGCGATGCGCTGGAGGTATTGGTGAAGCACGCAGGGATCAGCCTCGCCTTTGTGGAGGATTCGATTCCGGAGTTTGTCGTCTACTGGCAGGAGCGCGGCGAAGTGGGGCGCACCTGGAACAGCAAGTTTATCCAGCACGTAAAACGCCAATGGCTGCGCTACAACTCGGCGCTGGAGCACGATACCGAGCCCAAGCGCATTCCCGAGAACTGGCAGCCGGGCAAAGATGTCTATGACGTGTTAAAGCTGGCCAATATCGATTTGAAATTCGCGCAGCAACAGGTTGCGGAGTTTGTGCTTTTCTGGCGCGACAGCAACCAGGTCTACGCCAGTTGGAACACCAAATTTTTGCAGCACGTGAAGTATCACTGGGCCAAACAACACGCATTAACCACCGTCAACTCGCAGCAGGTTAACCATGCAGGACAGCAAATCCCTCATCCATCAGGTCGCACAAGAGATAGCAGCCTCGCAGAACAGCTCAACGACCGCAGCTGGGCCAACTGATTCAGCGCGCGCGCAACACGAGCAAAACGCGACCCCGACCGATGCACATATCGATGCAATCAATCAGGTGTTTGCCCTGTTCCGCATTAATTACCACAACCAGTATTACAGCGCGTTTAAAGATAATGAATTGCTCAACCAGGCGCGTCGCCTCTGGTTAAATTCGCTTGCGCAGTTTGCGCCGGAAACTATTCTGCGCGGCGCACGCAAAGTGATAGAAGAGTCAGAGTATTTGCCCACACTGCACCGTATGATTCGCGCCTGCCAGGGCGAGCCGGAGAAATTCGGTTTGGTCGATGCGCACGCGGCTTATGTAGAGGCCTGTCGCGCATCCAGCCCCAAAGCGGCCTATCACTGGAGCCACCCGGCGGTGTATCACGCGGGCTGTGCCAGCGACTGGTATTTTTTGGCGAGCAATGCGGAAAAAATCGCCTTCCCGATTTACGAGCGGCACTATTTAAAAATATGCGAGCGCGTCATGAACGGCGAGCAACTGCCGGCACCCAATGCACCGGCATTGCCGCAAACGATAGAGACGCCGCTCAGCCGCGAAGAGAATCTCAAACGCATGGAAGAGCTGCGCAAACAACTGGATATTTAATTTCTTCAATCACTAGTAACACCCGGGTATTTTCAAGCAATGAACAAACAAGCTTCACAATGGTTTCTCGGCTTATCACTTATCGCCTTTCCACTGGCTACGTTGGTGCTGGCGCTCTGGATGATGAGCACTCCCATTCAATCTGTATTTATGGATGAAGATGAACTCTCCAGCAGCACCCTGCTCCCCGATTTTGCTGCGATAGACCAAACACCCGAGCGCAAGGAGCAATTCCTGGCCATGCTGCGCCCGCTGGTCGAGGAAAAAAATACCAAGTTACTGCAATCGCGCGAACGTTTATTAAAAATCAAAGCCGAATGGGAAAGCGCGCAAACCATTAGCGGCGTGAACAAGCGCAACCTGGAAAAACTGCGCGAAAAATTTCACGTGACTTACGAGACCTATCCGGATGATGCCAAAGCGGTTGATATTTTATTGCTGCGTGTGGATAGCATTCCCTCCGCGATGGTACTGGCGCAAGCGGCGGTGGAATCCGGCTGGGGCACCTCCCGTTTTGCGGAAGAGGCACACAATTTATTTGGTCACTGGTGTTATAAACCCGGCTGCGGCATAGTGCCTAGCAAGCGCTCGGCAAGTGCCAAACACGAAGTTAAAAAGTTTAACAATGTGGAAGAATCGCTTACGGCATACTTCAACAACATTAACACCCACAACGCCTATCGCCCCTGGCGCCAGTTGCGTGCACAGTTGCGCGATCAGCCAGCCGCCTTTACCGGCCATGCGATGGTGGCAGAGCTGGGCAAGTATTCCGGGCGTGGCAGTGCGTATATCCACGAATTGCGCACGGTGATTCGCAGCAACGATCTTGAGTAAACAATCTCGAATAAATGTTCGAAAATAATTTAGTAGTACCTACACACCTCATTGATAACACAGCAAGGAATACTTATGTGTAAACAAATGGTTACTCCACTGGGCGCACTGCTGTTAGGCGCTCTTGCAAGCACCGGCGCAAATGCAGACGTTCCGCTGGACTTTCACGTTTCCGGCCAAGCGGTCTATACTCAGGTAAAAGCCGGTGGCGAGCGCTTTGCACCCTCCGTGTTTCAATTCAAAGGCGGCCTGGAGTTTGATGATGGCTTGCTGGATGGCATAGGCCTGCAAGGTGTTGTTGGTGTGCCTATGAGTAATGATGACAAGCACGGCATGACCCTGGAAGTAACCGAACAAACCGCCGCTTACATCACACTGACCAACCCCGAATATGAAGAAGGCGATTTGAAAATCAGCGTGCTGCTGGGTTATGCCTCCACCGAACTTGAATATCACTTGCCGCGCCTGGGCAATTCTCACAGCGATACGTTTTCCGGTTTTAGTTACGGCTTCTCGCTGCAAGATCCCATTTTGGAAAACAAACCATTTTATTGGTCGCTCGATTGCGTGCGCTCCTATAACGATGACGATTTACGAGTAGATGGCTGCGGCCTGTGTGCAAGGCACTCATCAATTCAAAGTGAATGGTTTGAATGCAGAGGGGAAAGTTGTGGCCGACCTGACCAGCAAAGCCAGTTGGGAGCTATCAGACAAAAAGCTGGGAAGTATCAAAAATGGTTTGTTTGAGGGAAAAAATACCAAAGGTGATACCGGCGAAGTAAAACTGCTGGTCTCCTACGCCGGCATTACCGATGAAACCATGGTAACACTCACCGACGCCAATTTAAAAAGCGTTGCTGTTAGTCACGAAAGCGCCAATGCCAGTGTCGACGTTTGTAAAAACACTTCCTTTAAAGCAACCTCTACCTTTGATGACGGCAAGTCCTACGAATTTCCATTAACCTGGAAAATCACTGGCAGCACGCCAGTTAATATCGCCAGCTTTCCTGATGTTAACAGCTCCACACTTAGCACCAAAAAAAATGGCGTCATTAATGTCACCGCCACTGGAGTGGACAACGATAAAAAGGAAATTAGCTCTCCTGAATTTCAATTCACCATCGCGGCCAACCTTGCCAGTGTAGATCTCACGCCCAGCGAGTCGTTTGAACTACGCCAGGGCCAAAAGAAAGCAATTACAGTCACCGGTACCTATCGTGATAATTCGACTGCCGACATTACCAAAAATGCATCACTCACCAGCAGCAACACCAGTGCCCTCACGGTTAATTCAACCACCGGTGAAATCACTGCTGTCAGTGGAAGCGCTGACGGAACGGATGTCACCCTCACGGCGGACTGCGATGGCATTACCAAAACGCTGGTGGTAAAAGTCACCAAGCCAGACATGCAAAAAATTGAAATTATCGGTAGCGCCAACACCAACGCAACCGAATCGCTCTCGATATCTGTAGGAAGTAAAATTAACCCGCGGATTAAAGTGACTTATCCAAGCACTACCAATTTGGCCCCCGAGGTTTATAAAGGCACTAATAGCGAATGGACTTTCACCAACCTACCCACAGGCATTGACGGAAGCAAACTGACCGCCAAAGTTGATGCAAATGGTGAAGTAGAAATTGAAGTAAAAGATTCTCTGACATTGACTTCCAGTACCGTCATTACACTGAACACCAGACTCTTTGATAAAAACAACAAAACCATTATTGGCAGTGACGGCTCGGAACTGAAAGACAGCATTCAGTTAACCATTAGCCCTTAATAC
>JAGKXA010000387.1 GCA_021151615.1 Cellvibrionaceae bacterium
CAGTAAAAAACACTTCGCCTTGCTCCAGATAAGCAATGCGCGCGTGGCGGGTGTAAGTAATTTTTATTTTGCTGTTGGTATTCAGTTCCAGCTGAGAGCCATCCTCCAGAGGAACTTTTTTCTGTTCACCGATCGCCGTTTGAAAAACCAACTCTTCCGGTGAATCAAACTGTGGGAACAAAAATACTACTCCGACCAATAACAAGCAGGCGGCCACGGCAGCTGACCATAGCGGACCACGCCAGGAGCGGGTAACAGGTTCACGTACGCGCGCCAGCACAGCACCGCGCTGCCACAATTGTTCCGCCTTAACATAAGCGGCCTGATGTGCAGGCGAGGTTGCTAGCCAGGCAAAAAACGCCTGCTCTTGAGCCTTATCCAAATCAGGGGTATTCAGGCGCGCAAGCCACTGGATAGCTTCATCTTCCAGGGCAGGCATAAAATATTTGCCATTAGTCACTGGTGAATTATCAGGTTTCATGATCGCTTCTCCTCCGCCAGCGTATCGCGCAGGTGCTTGAGCGTTTTGATAATGTGCTTTTCCACAGTGCTTTCCGGTATGCCCAGATGCTCGCTAATTTCGCGATAGGATTTTCCCTGCATACGGCTGAGTAAAAATGTGCGGCGATATTTTTCTGGTAGATTTGCCAGTGCCTTTTCCAAACGATCCAAATCGCGCCGGGCCGATACAAAACGCTCGGGGCACAAATCGTAAGTTTCTTCTTCATCAGCTGCTGCCACGTAACGGTGATGGCTTTGCTGTTTGCGAATACGGTTAAGCGCCAGATTCGCGGCTGCCTGATACAAATAGGCCTTGGGGTTTTCAATGCTCTCTATATTTTCGACATGCAGGATATTGTGGAACGCATCCTGAATAATATCTTCTGCATCCTGATGGGTTTTGCGAAACCTGACGGCTATCAAACGCATCAATTCTGATTGATGTGTTTCAAATAGCGACGCTAAAAAGTGTGTTGCTTTCATTTAGAGTTCAAACTCAACTCGACCATAAAGCGTGCGACCATTACCCGGATTGAACCGGGTTCCTCCCAGAATGGTGGTGTAATAATTTTCATCCATCGCATTATTGACCAACAGCTGGAATTTATTCGTCGTCCCACCCAAATCAAAATAGTAAGTCACACCAAGGTCAATCAGGGCGTAAGGATTAAGTACATTTACCTGATCGCCTAATTCATCTACGCCTTCAAAGGCTGCCCCCACCGAATAATTCGTACGCTCACCCACATAACTAACCCCTGCACTCAATTCCAGATTGTGTTGCAGTTTATAATTGGCAAACAAACTTGCTGTTTGCTCGGCAACCAAATCGGGCACCTTGCCTTGTAAATCACCTGACACCATTTTCGCATTGATCAACGAGAGCGCCCCCATGACATTCAATTCAGGAGTAGCTTGCCAGGTAAAGTCAAAATCAATGCCGCGCGAATTTTGTTCGTGGGCTTCGGGCGAAATTTTGTAACCCTCAACGATTTTTAAATCGACAATATTGCGCTTATTAATATCAAAGAACGCCAGACTCGACATTAACTTACCATCCCATAAACGCGATTTGACACCTACCTCAAATTGATCCGACAGTTCAGGATCGACCGGGCTGGAACCAATATCGTCAATGTGGTAATTCGCACGTAAAGATTCGCTGTAATTGATAAACAAGGAATATTCTTCAACAGGTTTGAACACTAACCCCGCCTGCGATGAAAACCGATTGTAGGTTTGCAGCGGCGTTAATTCATCTTCAGTAAGATCGGAAAAGTCGCCCTGAATACTGGCAAAACGGGTACCCAGTGTCGCACTCCAGCGCTCATTTAACTCAATATTATCCTGAATAAAAATACCGTAATCGTCATAGAGTAAGCGCTGCTCAAGGCTGCTCATTTCAGCGGGCATATCTCTCGCATCCAGTAGCGCCATGATAATTTCATACCCATGCTCATCCATTTCAGACACCGGCCAATATTGTCCAGGCAGCAGGTAGCGTTTTTCAGTGTAATAG
>JAGKXA010000149.1 GCA_021151615.1 Cellvibrionaceae bacterium
GAACTGGAAGCTGCCAGTCAGTAAAAAGCAAAACCCAAGAAAACAAAAAGCCAGCAATTGCTGGCTTTTTTATAGCGCGGATTTAGAAATTCATACGCGCGCCCAACGCAATCTCAGAGGCTTCGGAACCAATACCTACGTCACCGGTTACGGAAAATTGTGACGAGAACCAATAAGCCAAGCCACCGCCCAATACGGTATTACCATCGTGCGCCGTGTGATGAGAAAGCTCTACTTTGGCTTCAACATTATTATTGATAAAGCCACGAAGCCCCCCGGCAACAACGAGGCCTGAATCGCTTTCACCGTGATCTACTGAAACATTTTCGAAACTCAGTGCACCGTATACGCTGGAATCCGCTCCAAATAATGTGTGATAACCAATCCCTGCGCTGATTGTCTCTGAACCACAACGGCCACCACTAACATCACTGAGTGAGCCAAGCGCAAAAAAGTCATCGTTTAATTCCAGGCTACCACTTAAACGTAATCCGTCCTGGTTGCAATCGTAATCATCTACATCCTGATCAACAAATTGCAATGCAGCGTAGTTATAGCTAATGCCAGGGGCAGCCATTGTGCTCGCACTGACGGTCAATCCAGCGGTAGCAATTAACAAGCTGATTTTTTTGAAAGTATTGGTCATGATTTTATCTCCAGTAAGGTCTTCCGGCGGGATACTAGTTTTGTTGAATGAATAGACCCTGAACACAGGATCGTGGAAGAATGAGTGCGCGCATTATCTGACTAAGTTGGACCTTGATGAGTGCGTTAGTTCTCGAATACAAGCTGGGGCACTTCAACTTTTGCGGAATCTTTTAACACCCTTCGTAAGCTGCAGTGCTCAATTTTCAATTAATAAAATTGGTATTGATTGTAAAAAGCGGATTAAACCAGTTTATCCAGCATCGCCACTACCGTTTGCACGGCAATCCACACCAGTCCACTTAGAAAGAACCAGGCAGCGATACCAATTCCGATACCCACCAGTACGCACACGCCGTCACTCTCTATAAGGCCTAGCGCAACAAATAAAATCCCTAAAGCAGGTAACAAATTCCCCAAAGGAATTGGCAGTACCAGCAGGAACGCCAATAGCACGCAAAATGCACCTAGCCATCGCTCGGCATTACTCTGGGTTAAAAAGGTGATGCGAGGCTTCATCAACTTTTCAATTCGCTGCAACCAAGGACTGACTTTACGGATTAATGCTTGAAAACTGGCGGTTGGGAGCGAACTATCTGCTATCCAGCGAGGCAAATACACTTTTTGCTGCCCAAGCGCCATCTGTACCGCCACAAATAACATCGGCAACCCGGTGATGGTAGACACACCGGGAATCCCAATGATCGGAAGTGAATTAGGCAGAGCGAAGATCAGCAGAATAAAACCAAAGGAACGTTGCCCTAGGGACTCAGTAATATCGCGCACACGCACACGCTCATTACTGAAGTTTTCAGCAAAGCTCAACAACAGGGAGGATAAACTGACGCTGGCATGACGCTGGGTAGTTTCGCCGGGCTGGTGTTCAGAGGGCATTGAGCAACCAAATTTGATCAAAGTGCGCTGATTTTACTGCAGTCACAATTGCAATGACTAGCGCAGCGGTGCGCAGTTGCGTAACTTTACGCAAATGTGATGCAAACGGGAAAATGATTGTGCAGATTCGCTTTATTGACTCCATTCACCAGCTCGAAGCAAAAGACTGGAACCCATTGTGTGGTGACAATTATCCCTTTTGTCGCTACGAATTCCTGGCAGCACTGGAAGACTGTGGTTGCACCACCTCTGCATCCGGCTGGCAGGTGGCCCACGCGCTGGTATATCAACAGGAACAGCTTATCGCAGCGCTACCAGGTTATGTAAAAAGCCATTCCTACGGCGAGTATGTCTTCGATTGGGCCTGGGCTGATGCTTACGGGCGCTACGGTTTTAGTTATTACCCCAAGTGGATCAATGCTATTCCTTTTACGCCTTGCTCAGGCCCTCGCCTATTAACCCGCTGCGAGATTACCGCCGATTTAATCAATACACTGAGTCGGGCACTGGGCCAGCTTTGCGTAACACACAATTATTCAGGTTGGCACTGCCTTTTTCCCTCCGCCGAACTGAGTCAGTTATGGGCACGCGCTGGCGCCACACAGCGGATCGGTTGCCAGTTCCATTGGGTTAATCATGGCTACACAAGTTTTGATGATTTTCTTGCACGTATGGCATCGCGCAAACGCAAAAACATCACCAAAGAACGCCAGCAAGTCAGCGCGCAAGGAATTAGTTTCAAGGTGACAGAAGCGGCGCAAATAACGGCTACCGATATGGATCTATTTTATGCACTCTATCGCAACACCTATTTAAAACGCAGCGGCCACAGCGGTTATTTGTCACAGGAATTTTTTCTGCGTTTAGCAGAAACCTTTAGTGAATTTTTAGTGTTGGTTTGCGCTGTTGTACAACGCGCAGAGCAAGAAATAGTTATCGCTGCCGCACTTTTCTTTCGCGACCAAAAAACCCTTTATGGTCGTTACTGGGGCTGCTTTGAGGAATACCAATTCCTCCATTTTGAAACCTGTTACTACCAGGGTATTGACTATGCCATCGCTAATCACCTGCAGCGCTTTGACGGTGGCGCCCAAGGTGAGCATAAGATCGCACGCGGATTTGAACCGGTGATGACCTATTCCAATCATTATTTACGAGCTGAAGAATTTCGTCCGGCGATTGCTAATTTTTTACAGCACGAAACAGTGCAAATTAAACAATATATTTCAGAAGCACAGCAGTTGTTGCCATTTAAACAGAAATAGTGGACTTTTTCTGCGCAATAAAAAACGGCGCCGTGGCGCCGCTTTTGCTATTGAATTGCAATAGCACTAATTACACTTTAAAGCTATCAATTTGTTTTTTCAGTTCGCTGGTTTCATTAATTAACTGGCTGCCACTGTGATTAACAACCTGCGCATTTTCCACCACATTTTCCGACAAGCCGTGAATTGCAGTGATGTTTTTGCTCACCTCGTTCGCCACAGAACTTTGTTGATGAGAAGCGGTGGCAATTTGGTGGTTCATGTCGTTAATGATGCCGATGTTTGCGCGGATTTTATCCAATGCACCACCAACTTTGGAGGCGGTATCGATAGTTTCACGCGCTGACGCGGTACTGGTATTCATCGCTTGGTGCGCTTCGTCAGCAGCGCGTTGCAATTGCACAATGATCGATTCAATTTCTTCGGTGGATGAACGGGTTTTTTGCGCCAGTGAGCGCACCTCATCGGCAACTACAGCGAATCCTCGACCTTGCTCACCAGCGCGAGCAGCTTCAATGGCAGCATTAAGTGCGAGTAGGTTGGTTTGTTCGGCAATAGTTCTGATGACCTCCATTACCGAGCCAATATTGACCGAATTATTTTTTAACACCTGAATTTTTTGCGCTGTAGATTCAATCTGACCGGTTAAGCGGTTGACGTTTTCCAACGACAAATTAACGATAGTGTTACCTTCCTCGGCGAGAATACTAGTGGCGTTGGTACGCTCGGCGGTATCCCCAGCATGGCGGGCAATTTCTGTGGCGGATGCAGACAATTCTTCTACTGCTGTGGCCACCAATTCAATTTCACGCAATTGTTGAGAGGTAGAGTTGACTGTGCTCTCGGTGGCGCTACTCATTTTGTTGACGTTGGTGCGCACCTTGTCATTCACTTGCACCACATTGCGAATAATATCGGCGATGTGCTCCATCACCAGATTAAAATTATGCGCAAGTGCAGCGATTTCATTTTGACTTTCAGTTGGCAGGCGACGAGTAAGATCTCCGCCACCACCGGCAATGGAGGCGAGTGAGCGAGTTACCTCATCCACCGGTGCCAATACTAGACTCCGAATCAAAACATATACTGTCACCAGGCTGGCAACCAACAGTGCCAATACCGTCCAGACACTCGTCCACACCTGGTGGATCAGGGTTTCTTGTAATTCTTTAGTGGAGAAACTGATGTCGTAACTGCCGATGGTGTTGCCGTTATGCACAATAGGCACGGCTGCACGGGTAATCTGGTTTTCACTGCGATCATCATCTGCTGCCTTCGCCAGCGATTGCCCGCGATGATCGACAATACTGACGGAAGTCACCAGGGATGTATTCACCAGCGACTTGGCAATCGCCTCAATCTGTTGAAAGTCGTAAGCAAATACCGCCTCTAAAACAGAGCTGTTGGTCAGCTCGATCATCGCCGCTGTCTCTACCTCTAATTTTTTTTCCAAGTCTCTGGAAGCAATTTTGTAGTTGGTAAACGCCACCAATACTGCAATAGCAACCATCACAATGGTTAGCACCATCATCAACTTGGTAAGTAAGGATTTTTGTACCATGTTTTCCCCCGAAATTATTCGGATTCAGTTTTTATTAGCATCAATCGTGTTGGCGGCAGTCGTGGTATTTTCTTGAATTGTTGAGTAACTGCCGGCCCTTCGCCGTGTTTACGGGATTCCAAACTTAGGGTTATAAGGCTGTAGTAGTGGTTGCCAAGTCAGGTTTGTTGCCCGGTCAGCTGAGTATAGACACAGGATTTCAAAGCTGCCTGAAGGAAAGGTAAAGAAGTTTTATGCGCCATAGGCGGGAGGGGCGAGCCTGCTGCCAGGCTCGCTGGAGATATGGGAAGATAAACTAATTAGTCGTCGGTATCGTTATCAGCGTCATTGCCACCCGCCATTCCCAGCTCTTTGAGCTTGCGGGTGAGGGTATTGCGCCCCCAACCGAGCAGGTTTGCAGCATCGCGCTTGCGTCCGGCCGTGTACTTGAGGGCGGTCTCGATCAATGCACGCTCAAAGGTGGGGACGGCCTCACTGAGCAACTGGTGCTGGCCACGGGTGAGGGCCTGATCTGCCCAATGGCGCAAAGCCTTTTCCCAGTCGTCTGCCGGGGTACTGGTTTCTTTGTTTTCCAATAGTTCAGGTGGCAGGTCCTCTACATGGACTTCCCGGCCAGAAGCCATCACAGTAATCCAGCGGCAGGTGTTCTCCAGCTGGCGCACGTTACCTGGCCATTGCAGCGAGCAGAAGTATTCTTCGGTTTCAGGTAATAGCACTTTGGGATCGACATTCAATTCGGTTGCCGCTTTATGCAGGAAGAAGCGCGCCAACTTGGGAATATCTTCACGGCGATTGGCCAGTTTGGGGATATGGATGCGAATTACGTTAAGGCGATGGAACAAGTCTTCGCGGAAACGATTATCTGCCACCAGGGTTTCCAGGTTTTGGTGGGTAGCGGCGATGATACGTACATCCACTTTGACAGGTGTGTGGCCGCCTACGCGATAGAACTCGCCATCGGCCAATACGCGCAGTAAACGGGTTTGGGTTTCCGCTGGCATATCGCCGATTTCATCAAGGAACAGTGAACCGCCATTGGCCTGCTCAAAGCGGCCTTGGCGCTGCGCTGCGGCACCAGTAAAAGCGCCCTTCTCATGACCAAAGAGCTCGGACTCCATCAAGTCTTTAGGAATCGCAGCCATGTTCAATGCAATAAATGGTTCGTTACGGCGTGGGCTGTGACGGTGAAGCGCACGGGCCACCAATTCTTTACCGGTACCGGATTGGCCGTTAATCAATACAGTGATGTTGGATTGCGACAAGCGGCCAATCGCGCGAAACACCTCTTGCATCGCCGGTGCTTCACCGATGATTTCCGTATTGGTTTCAACGCTGTTTTCCGGCGCGTGTTCGCTTTTTTGCTCTTGCGCATGAGCCAGCGCGCGCTGGGTTACGGCGACGGCATCATCCACATCGAAAGGCTTGGGCAGGTATTCAAAGGCCCCGCCTTGGTAAGCGGCAACCGCGCTATCCAGATCCGAATGGGCGGTCATGATGATGATTGGAATCTGCGGATGGGTATTGTGCAGATTGCCCAGCAACGTCAGACCATCGGTGCCCGGCATACGGATATCGCTGATGATGGCATCAGGCGTATCCCGGTTGAGCTGGCTCATGGCACTATCGCCCGAGTCAAACACGCGGGTTTCTATGTTGGCTTGTTGCAAGGCCTTTTCCAGCACCCAGCGAATCGAGCGATCATCATCGATGATCCAGACTTTATTGGACTTCTGCATGTTGCGCTTCCATTGGTAAGTAGAGCGAGAAACGGGTTTTGCCCGGCTCGCTTTGGCACTCGATGAGGCCATGGTGTTGATGAATCAGGTGCTGCGAGATGGTCAAACCCAAGCCGGTACCTTCAGCACGGCCAGTGATCATCGGATAGAAAATGTTTTCAATTATTTCCGGCGGAATACCGGGGCCGTTATCGATAATGTCGAGACGGCAGACCAGCGAATGATGCTTGCGACCAATGGTGTATTGGCGTTGGATACGGGTGCGCAATTGGATTACCCCATTAACCACATGTGCTTCCAGCAATGCCTGCATGGCGTTGCGCACTATGTTAAGCAGAGCCTGAATCAGCATCTCCTTATCGCCCTGCATGTTGGGAATACTGGGGTCGTAGTCGCGCACAATGCGGATAACATCATTGCTCTCGGCTTTGATGATATTGGCTACTCGCTCAATGGCTTCGTGGATATTCAGCGACTGCCATTTGGGCAGTTGATTTGGCCCCAGCATGCGATCGACCAAGTTACGCAGACGATCCGCTTCATCAATAATGATATTGGTGTATTCACTTAACCCGGAGTTGGGTAACTCCCGCGCCAGCAATTGGGCGGCGCCGCGAATCCCACCCAATGGATTCTTGATTTCATGGGCCATACCGCGCACCAGATTGCGGGTAGTTTCATGGGAGGTGGTGAGCATTTCTTCACGACTGATACGCAGCAGGCGATCAATCGGCTGTATTTCGATAATCAGCCCTTCATGATCGCCAAAGGGAGTAACCGTGTAATCTACCGTCAGGTTGCCGCCACTTAATAACCGCCATTCAGCATGGCGCTTGGTGTAGTGATTGGCTTGAACCGCCGCCAGTTTAAGCTGGCGATCAGTTTCATCAGATTCATAAAAGAAGTAGGTGATAGGCTCACCAGTGTTGCTTTCACAACTCATAGCGAGCAGAGCTTCAGCGGCCGGATTCATATGGCACAGCAGTAAATCAGTATCCACCAGGACAATGGCGGTACTCAGGCTATCCAATATGGGTTTATAGATATCGCGCGGACTCACCGGGTTATGCTCTCCTGAACGCCTCGACAATGGGCACTTGGCTTACTGCAAAAACCAAACCAAGTAAGAAAACAGCCCTATTCAGCAGATTTAGCCAATAAAGCTGTCCATTATGGGGATTTTCAGAAAAATCATAGCACCATATTGGTGCACCTATTTTGGAGTGGGCTTTGGTGGGGCAGGTTTTTTAACAATTGGGCGCATAAGGCTCACGCTGACCGGGGCGGATGTGCCCAATGATTGACCATTGGTGTCGATAGCTTCTACTACTAGATTATGGGTGCCGCGCGGCGCATCCTTGATGATGATATTGGTCACTGAGGTTTCTTCCAGCAACTCACCATCCATAAAGTACACCAACAGATGATCCGGCTGAAGGTCAGGTACAACCTTGATTGCAACAGCAAGATCGCGCTGACCAACAGGAATGACCAGTTCGTTGCGCGGGCTGATAATTTCTATCTGGTAACTCATCGCGGCAGGTTGCGACTGGAATGATTCAACGGGAGTAGATTCGGGCAATGGTTGAGCACCGGGAACCGTGTTTATTTCACGCAACTCGACTTTTTGCGCGTTGTCGCTTTTGGGCTTGTCAGTGTAAATAACGCGACCATCCTTATCGACCGTCTTGTAGACATCAGCCAACACCCAGGAGGTGAGCAACAGTAACAACAGCACAAACGCACGCATGATATTTTCCCCTCCAACTCATTACCCAAGAGTAGCCTTCCTACCACCAAAGAAAAAGCCCGCGCAGTTTCCAGCGCGGGCTTTTTCTGGAGAAATTCATGATTTTGCCAGCTAACCAGCAAAACCTGACTCATCACATGTGCTCTTAAACACTGTAATAGAGTTCGAATTCTACTGGGTGTGGAGTCATGTTAACGCGTTGGATATCAGCCTTCTTTAGCTCAATGTATGCTTCGATAAAGTCTTTGCTGAATACACCACCAGCCAACAGGAAATCGTGGTCTGCTTCCAAGTGATTCAGAGCTTCTTCCAAAGATGCACACACTTGTGGAATCAGCGCTTCTTCTTCTGGCTCCAGATCGTACAAGTCTTTGGTTGCTGGCTCGCCCGGATGGATCTTGTTCTGAACACCATCGATACCCGCCATCAGCAATGCTGCGAAGCACAGGTATGGGTTAGCAGTTGGATCCGGGAAACGGGTTTCGATACGCTTGGCTTTCTCACCAACGGTGTAAGGAATACGGATAGAAGCAGAGCGGTTACGTGCAGAGTAAGCCAGCATTACTGGTGCTTCAAAGCCTGGAACCAAACGCTTGTAAGAGTTGGTAGAAGCGTTACAGAAAGCGTTCAGTGCTTTAGCGTGCTTGATGATACCGCCGATGTAGTACAGAGCAGTTTCACTTAGGCCAGCGTAAGCATCGCCTGCGAATTGGTTTTTGCCGTTCTTGGAGAAAGACTGGTGAACGTGCATACCTGAACCGTTATCACCGATCAAAGGCTTCGGCATAAAGGTTGCGGTTTTACCGTATTGGTGAGCAACGTTGTGTACGCAGTACTTCAGGATCTGTACTTCGTCCGCTTTCTTAACCAGCGTGTTAGCACCTACGCCGATTTCACATTGACCAGCGTTAGCCACTTCGTGGTGGTGAATTTCAATTTCCAGGCCCATAGCTTCCATCGCGTTACACATAGCACCGCGGATGTCATGCAGGGAGTCGATTGGCGCAACCGGGAAGTAACCACCTTTTACGCGTGGCGCGTGACCGTGTTTGCCTTCAACGTCATCACCTGATTGCCATGCAGCTTCTTCAGATTTGATCTTGTAGAAAGCGCCGCCCATACCTGAGTTGAAGTGAACGCTGTCGAAGATGAAGAATTCTGGCTCTGGACCGAACAGAGCTATGTCGCCCAGGCCAGTAGACTTCAGGTACTCTTCAGCGCGCAGGCCGATAGAGCGTGGGTCGCGGTCGTAACCTTGCATGGTTGCCGGCTCAACGATGTTACAGCGAACAATAATGGTAGCTTCGTCGTAAAAAGGATCCAGAACCGCAGTTGAATCATCTGGCATCAGGATCATGTCTGAGTCGTTAATGCCTTTCCAGCCAGCGATAGAAGAACCGTCGAACATTTTGCCGTCGGTGAAGAAGCTGTCGTTAACAACGCTTGATGGGAAAGTTACATGCTGCTCTTTACCTTTGGTATCGGTGAAGCGCAAGTCGATCCAACGAGCTTCGTGTTCTTTGATCAGGTCTAAAGTCTTAGACATTGAATGCCTCCAAGTTGTAATAGCCCGAAGGCTACGATGATGAAAATGTTGTTATTACAGTCGGCTGGTAAGCTTTTCTGGCGAAAAACTAACCGGAAATTGTTCCCGGTGTAAGTTGTGAGCGACTCATTTCGGTGAATCGATCAACTTTGGGTGTCAGAAAGGGGGCAAAATATATGCCATCCAAGGAAAATAGCAATAAGCCGCAAAAAATAAGGCTCTCGAGCAATAAGAGAAATTATTTTAAATGCACAAAGCACCAAAAAAGAACACATTTTTTCTGAATTGCACAATAATGAGTCATTTTATTTCGCATTTTTCTTTCTGATCCCTCGCAAATACCGCAAGGTCGCTAGTGTGCCAGCAGCTTGCTCCAAATTGCATCACTTTTTACTCACTCTTCATTTAGCTTTTACCTAATGCGTTCATAGCTATTACCTATAGAGTTGATGTCGATTGGCGTACAAAAGCACTGTAGCCTCACTTCCTTCGCCATTCCTAATGGACGGCGAGTACTGGGCGATATCCATAAAACATAAACAATAGCTATAAAAATGAATGAGTTAGCATCATGCATATGACAACAACTGAAGTTTTCCTGATCGCTATGGTGATCATTTTTACCATTCCCTACCTTATTTGGCGCTTGGGGCGTACCGATTACTGGGCACCGCTTGTAGTTGTGCAAATCATTATGGGAATTGTGCTCGGACCGGGGGTGTTGGGTAAGGCCTTCCCCGAGTACTACACCTTTGTATTTACCCCGGATGTCATTAAGTCACTTAATGGTATCGCCTGGTGGGCAGTGATGATTTTCGTCTGGATCGCCGGTATTGAGTTGGATCTGAAAAAAGCTTGGCAATACAAGCGCGAAAGTGGCATCACTGCGGGTCTGGCATTGGGCACCCCCCTTTTATTTGGCTGCGTGGCAGCTGTAGCGCTTATGTCATTCAGCGGGGGCTGGATGGGGCCAAAAGGGATGACCTGGCAATTTATCCTGGGTGTCGGCATGGCCTGTGCGGTTACCGCCTTACCGATTTTGATCCTGCTGATGGAAAAACTGGAAATCCTGCGCCAGCCGATTGGCCAGCGCATTCTGCGCTACGCCAGCCTGGACGATATCGCGATCTGGGGCGTGCTGGCAGTAATCCTGCTGGATTGGGACCGCGTCGGCCGTCAAGCCGGCTTCCTGGTGGTGTTTGCCATCGTGACCAAGCTGTTCCGCATGATGATGGTGCGCATTGAAGAGCGCGACCGCTGGTATGTGTCCTTCATCTGGCTGGCGGTGTGCGCACTGGCGGCGGACTGGGCGGGCCTGCACTTCATGGTCGGCGCCTTCCTGGCCGGCGCGGTGATGGATGCCGAGTGGTTCAACCAGGAGAAAATGGACTTCCTGCGTGCGAATATCCTGATGGCGGTGATGCCAGTGTTCTTCCTCAGCACCGGCCTGCGCACCAACTGGGCGATGGGCGGTTCGGCGGTGTTCCTGGTGGCCGGCGTGCTGCTGGTGGCATCGATCGCTGGCAAGCTGGCCGGCATCCACGTGGCAGGCAAGATCCTCAAGTGGGAAGCGGGCGAGGCCTCCATCATCGGCTGGCTGCTGCAGACCAAGGCCCTGATCATGATCATTTTCGCCAACATCCTGCTCGACAAGCAGATCATCACCAGCGAGACCTTCACCGCGCTGCTGCTGATGGCGATCGGCAGCACCATGCTGACGGTGCCGATGGTGGCGCCGAAGTTGCAACGGGTGGCGCAGCTGATCTTCAAAACCAGCTGAGCGAGCTGATATAATGGTGGGATGAACGATACTACTCAACTCCCACCACTGCCGGATCGTCTGTCGATCGATCCG
>JAGKXA010000150.1 GCA_021151615.1 Cellvibrionaceae bacterium
GATATATTTATACATAGTTGACTCTCACTGCTTATTTTTTTATTGGGGTTTTGTTGACCTCCCAGCAACGATCAAATTGCCTCAACCAATACTAACCAGAGCAAAAATAGTCTGAAGAATGTTTATCAATTCTTTACCCGTGCGTGACAGATGGAATGCAAAAAAAAAGCCCGCATGGCGGGCTTTCAGGGAATCAATCCACTAAAACTTAATTTACACGAATCGGCAGATAAGATGCATTGTTGGTAGAGACAGTTTCAGTCAGCGCATTATCGTAATCCACAATTGCTCCCACCCAGTAATTGGTGCCTGACGTCAGATCCGCAGGAATTACCAGATTGCTTTTGAAGGTAGCCGGTTGATTGCGACTCAAGGTAACAGTACCTGTACCAATCAAACGATCTGCGGTGCTAATCAAATTATTGGTAGAAACATAGTAAGCAATTTTTACCGTTTGACTGGTTTTGCCATTGTTCTCGCCGGTTAATTCGAGCTGTACTGATTGGCCTTTATTGACACGATAACGGCGCTCACCGGCATCGTTGAACCAGCTCAATACCGAGCCACCGGAATTAAACATTTGCGTAGGTTGATGCGTGGAGTACTCACCATCCTTACCCAGATATTTAAAATTGGTCAGTGACAAATCTTCCATCGCACCGGCTTGTGCGCCATAAAGAATGACAGAACCCTCAGCACCATCTTCACCCAAATAGGAGCGTGCGGTATCACCATTGGCATGAATGTGGGTCCAATCTTGCCCCATGATGCTGTACCAGCGATTTTCATGCAACAAACCCATTGCATGTGAAAACTCATGTACAGCGGTAGTTTCAAATGGACGGAACATACCACCAAAAGCCCACAGATTTGTTTTACTCATTGATGTGGTGTAAGACTCAGCGGTGTTAAACACTACGTCGACTTCATCAATACCATAGTGCCAACCGAACGCCCAATAGCAGTGATACCAGGTTAATGCACGTGCAGGTGCACCGTTATGCACATCCGGATCGCTGGTAAACCAGGTTTCATTCTGGCCATTGTCGCGACCCACAGAAGTATCACCAAACGCCAGCGAAAAATTAAAATTGCTCGGGTTGTCATTTACGCGATTAATCGAAGTTTGCAACGAATTACCAAATGCCGAGCCCGATGGAAAACTCACATTGCTCGCGCGCATAGTCACGGAGTTACTACCCCATTTAATTTTATTGCCATCACAAGTGCGCCAGCCAACAGCACTCGCGCTCATTGCGCTCAGGGTCATTACCAGGCCGAGTGAAGTTAAGAGTAATTTTTTCATGATAGTTTCCTTGTCATTAGACATTTAAAAAGGTGAGTAATTAAAGAACCGGGTTGCCACTATTTTTGCGAATTGCATCTTCTTCCCAACGATCAAAATCGCTGGGTGTAGTTGCACGACGCAGCAAATTTGGCGCGCCCTCAGCGGGAGCAGCTTCGGGAGCCATGGCCGCTGATTTAAACTCGTCTTTAATCGATGCAGAAATAAATACCGGTGTATCGGCGCGAGCACTGGCAACTTCCTTCGCTTGCTCACGCAAATCGGCAATAAATTGTTCCGCCTTTACTGCTATTGCAGGTACAGCAGGAGACACAGGTTCACGCGCAACACTGGCCAAGGCATTGGCGCCGTGCCCAACCTCACCCTTACCTTCCGTTTCAGTAGCAATCACAGCAGCAGAAATCGCGTAACTGCTATCCGTCTTTTCGATAATCGCACGGCCATCATCGCTCGCCAGCACACCATCCAGGTTGCGGAAACGACCGGATGTACATTTCGCTAGCGGGCAGATACTGCTGTTGTTTTTGCTGGCAAATAAAATATCGGTATCGCCCAGTTGGAACTCCGGCGTTTCAGATACTTCCAGATAGCGGATCACCTCGCCTCGTTGCTGGCGCCCCCCCAGGAAACGCAGCGTAACTTGCGAGCCATCAGGACGACCAGAGATCACTTGATCCACGTTGTAGGTTACAAAGGTATGGGGGAGACCATCGGCAGAGTCTTTGTATTCCACACTCACAACCTTGCCAGAAAATACCAAATCCGATTGCACCAACAAATCACGCGTTGCAATACTGGTGGTTTTTTCCGGGGTTGCTACAGCAGCAGAAACAGAGGTTGCAGTAAGAGCAGATTGAACGGCCAGTGCAGACAAAACTGCGAGCCACAGCGGTGACTTTTTCATAAAAATTTCCTTTTAGGTTAGTGATGCGCCGACATCATCAGTCGACGGTGGGCAGTATAGGCGGCGGTAAAATCATTACCCGTTAATTAATCCCCACAGCCCTGTGAAATATTCACAAGGCATCCCTCAAGCGTTTATAGTGGCCACTATTGCGCAGGATTAATCACGATTATGCTGACCACCTTAATTAGCCACTCCAGTTGCCATGAACACCAGATGCCCGATGGCCACCCGGAATGCCCCGGGCGCATTGATGCGATTGCCAACCAATTATTAGCCAGCGGTATTGATGCCCTCCTCTGCCAGCGCGAAGCACCGGCGGTTACCGATGAACAATTATTGCGCGTGCATAGCATTGAACATATCCAGAAAGTTACGCACGCAGCGCCGCAATCCGGTATTCATTTTTTTGCCGAAGACGTTTATCTCTCACCACACACATTAACCGCCGCACGCCATGCCGCCGGCGCAGGTATTTTGGGTGTGGATATGGTGATGCGTGGCGAAACCGATTCCGTGTTTTGCAATGTGCGCCCACCCGGCCATCACGCGGAACGCGCGCGCGCCATGGGGTTCTGCATTTTTAACAATATCGCCATAGCCGCAAAACACGCATTGGAAACCTATGGGTTGGAGCGTGTTGCCATCGTGGATTTTGATGTGCACCACGGCAACGGTACCCAGGATATTTTTTTAAACGAACCGCGTGTGCTTTTCTGTTCCAGCTTTCAATACCCGTTTTACCCTAATACTGAAATTGATGATGTGCCCGCAAATATCATCAATACTCCCCTTCCCGCCACTTGCCGCAGCCAGGGCTTTCGCGATGCGATTAGCAGCCAGTGGCTTCCGGCACTGGAAATATTCAAACCGCAATGTATTTTTATTTCCGCCGGCTTTGATGCCTATATTGATGACGATATGTCATCAATCAGTTTGGTTGAACAGGATTACACCTGGATCACCCAAAAAATGCGCCAGTTGATGGATGGCAGCAGGCTTTATCCCGCAGAAGATCAATGCAAAGGTATAGTATCTATGCTGGAAGGTGGATACGACTTATTAGGCTTGGGCCGCTGTGCGGTTGCACATATCAAGGCCCTGGCAAAACTTTAACGCCCGTAGAGTAACCCAGAGATTCGCAATCCCTCACCATCAGCTTCGATTTAGCCTACATTCCCCATACCTTTTACATACCAAAAAAAATCTCTTTTTTTTCAGTAGCTTAAACATCCCTCATTAACACTCACCAATTTTGTAACGACGCGCAATCGCTGCACAATGATTTCGCAGTAACAAGAAATTCGAACCGGCAAGACCCAACTTCAGCGCTGTAGCAATATCCCTGCGGCGGCGGTAACGCTCACGGGATACCAGCACAAATTCCGTCAATTAAATGAGAGGTTTATATGCAATTCATTCTGAAAACTGCTCTGTTCTGTAGCTTGCTAATAGGTGCCACCGAAGTGATGGCTACCAAAACATCTGATCCTTCACTAAGCCTTGCATGGCAAGTGACGGGACTGGATATCCCGGAATCTGTATTGGACGTTCATCAGGGAGGGCAAGACTTTTTTTTGGTGTCGGTCCTCAAAGGCGATTACTACAGCAAAGACGGCAATGGCGATATAGCCAAGATCAGCAAAAATGGAAAGCTGCTGGATAGTGCCTGGGCGAGTGGATTAAACGCTCCCAAAGGCATGGCGATTTCAGGCAAATTTCTTTACGTATCCGATATCGATGAGGTAGCAGTTATCGACCTGAAAAACGGTGCAGTTGTTAATCTAATTCCCATACCTGGTTCCGCTTTTTTGAATGATGTGGTGGCCAATAAGCATGGTGATATTTTTGTTTCAGACACGGGTGCGGGAAAAATTTATAGAATTCGGAACGGGGTTCCCGAAGTTTATATCGACAACGCACCCAGTGCTAACGGCCTGGCAATGGACAACGATGATTTACTCGTAGGAACAGGCTCACAATTAGTTCGCTACAACACCGCACACGAAGCAACATTAATTACTCAAATGCCTTTTGGCCTCATTGACGGCATTGCGGAGGTAAAATGCAATAACTATTTGGTATCTGTGTGGGAGGGGCAAATCTATTGGGTAAATAGCGATGGGGTCAAAACACTGTTGCTGGATTCCAGCACGGCGGGAATTTTTACCGCCGACTTTGCATACAGTAAAAAACAAAAACTACTGGTAGTTCCAAACTTTTTCAGCAACACCGTGAGTGCGTACCGTGTGAATTATTAACACTTTATACTCAGCAATAGTGTGCAAAAATTCCAATGCACACTATTGTCAGGACATCCAATAGTTTCCGTAAAATAACCGAGAGACTAGTGTAGAAGTGCACTGTTATCAATTTCGATAACCAGCGGTTTTTTGGCAAGCAGATTGCGTCCGACATTAAACAACTCCGTTTTTTCCATTAACACATCCAAAGAACCATCTTTCTTTGCAATAGCTAACCCTGCCTCCAATCGCTGAGCCAATGCTTCATCAGACTTCCGAACGAAGAATCCGTAGTTAATAGGTACTGAGTATTTCAACACCAGATTAGGAACAACCGTTAAATCTTCAGCAGAAAACATCTGTAAGTCCATGCCAATTTCATGAACACCACGGGTAATAAAATCAAATCGCTTCACTGTTAGCATTTTTACAAGCAGACCAAAATCTACCGCAGTTATTACTTTAAATCCATTTGCTCGCATCACGCTGGTATCAGTCCAGTTATTACCGTTGCCGGCATTCAGTAACCGCAACTGGTCCAAAGTTTGTATGCCTTGAAATTTAGCCACGTCCGACTTTCTTATCAACAATGCGCGATAATTATTCAAGTCATGTAATAAATTCACCTCTACATAACGCATCTTTTTTAGTCGCTCCGGCGTTGCCGACGCCCAAATAACATCCACCCCCGATGCACTTTGCAGCATGGCTTTTACGCGATCAATACTCGCCTCAAACGGGCGCTGTTGGATTATAAAGTCTCCGTGGCTTACGCGAGTTTTTTCCAGAGCCAGCCACAGTACATCTTCATAATAACCAGCAATATCAGTACCATCATTACTGGACCGCCCAATAACACCAACAGTTAAAGGTTGTGCATTGACGCCGAGAGCAATAAACAACAACCAGCAACCGACAATATATTTAATGAGTGAATCAGATTTTAACCACATAATCTTCTCATCGTTGTTATATCAGTGAATCACACCAATCAAGTTATGCGCTCTGTAAATCCAGCTTCATATCAACCAGACCTTCATCCCGATTAAAACGCACATGAAAACCTAGCTTACGCGCGAGATTTACCATGCCTGCATTTTCCAACATGGTAACGCCAATCAATTCTTTGGTACTTTGAATGCGACAATATGCAATCATTTTTTCCAGCAAGCGCGCACCCAATCCGATTCCTTTTAATTCACTGCGTACCGCCATAGCAAACTCAGCTTGTAGATTATCTGGATCAGTCTGCACTCGCACCACACCAAGAATTTTTTCCACCGGAACACTTTCCATCGGAACATTGTCTCGCACGACCGCAACAAAGGCCATATCACGCGCGTAATCAATTTGTGCCAGACGCGCCATCTGTTCATGAGAGAATTGTGGTAAATCGGCAAAATAACGTTTGTACCTATCTTCTTTGGTTTGTGAATTATCAAACTCTTGCAAGCTCAGTTCGTCTTCCGGTTTAATTGGACGCACAATAATTTCCTGCCCGTCACGCAATACACAAGTCTCTTCCAATTCTTTGGGATAGGGGCGAATTGCCAAGGCAGCAAGACGATTATCCAAACGCAGTTTTACACTGGCTTCCACCACCTGTACCTGGGCGCCAGCTACCAATACCGGGTTAAGCACCAAAGAATCGAGTCGAGGATGATCAATCACAATCTGGCTAACTTGCGTCAACAGCAAACAAAGCGCAGGCAAATCAAACGCCGCATAACTTTCGCGTTCACGAATTTTTCCTTCCGCCAATGCCTGAATCACCATATAACGTGCAAGCGCCATATTTAATGGCGGCAAGGCCACTACGGCACTTTTGCGCATAGTCCAATGACTTGCCGCTTCGCCTAACAAAATCACAGGTCCAAATACCGGATCTGTTTGCACTTGTACGCGCAACTTATGGGGTGTGCTACTAAAGTTCGTGCTATTTTTTTCTGCGCCCGCACAGGCAATACCGTAAGCAGATAATAATTCCAAGGCTTCACCAGAACTTAATTGCGCGCGATCCTCACTGAGCGCCAACTCAATGAGTTGTTGCGCATAAGCAGGCTGATAAGGGACTTTATCGCTGATGGATTCCGGCGTTTCCGATAATAACTTCTGGTTGCGGCGATACTGCACCATGTGCATAAACGCCCCCACAGCACCTTCCGGGGTGCGGAAGGATGCAATGCCTGCCGCAGCAAAACGCAAGCGCGCTTCCTGTGCAGCATCCTCACCCATCCAGTTGGCAAATAGATTCGGCTTTTTGCCGCGGTGACTGTGGTAAACATCAATAACCGCTTCCGCAAAAATTTCACCCGGTGTGAGCGCCGAAGGAGCCTGCATAATTAATACATTATCGATGCTATTACTTTGCAATAGCACATCCAACACCTTGCGATAGGTGTCGGGCGATGCGTCGCCCAACACATTAATTGGGTTGCTGGGGCGGCCACCAGTGTGAATAATTTTTTGCAACTGTTGCACCACGGCATCATCCAGTTTTGCCAAGCGCCCACCACGTTCTAGTAAAGCATCCACCGCCATAGCACAGGGGCCATTGCCATTGGCCAAAATCACCAACTGCTCGCTGTAAATCGGTTTGCCATTGGCAAGGGTTTCCACCGCTGCCAGCAACTCGCGCAAATCACCTACGCGCAACATGCCAGCGCGACGAAACGCCGCATCGTAAACAGCATCCTCACCGATTTGTTCCGGTTGCAAGCGAGAAGTCACCAATGCCGACTCCGACCAGGTTCCCGCTTTAATTACCAGTATGGGTTTATTGAAAGAAGCAGCCCGCGCAGAAGACATAAATGCACGGCCATCGAAAATAGCATCGATATACAACAAAATTGCCGAGGTATTTGGATCTCGCCCGAGAAAATCAATCATTTCATCAAAGTCGACATCCACACCTTCGCCGAGTGAAATGAAATAGGAAAAACCAATGCGCCGACGCTTGGACCAATCCAGCAAGGTGACACACACCGCGCTGGATTGTGATACCACTGCAATCTTTCCCGGTAACGCATTGGTGTGAGCATAACTCGCATTTAATCCCAACGAGGGCACAATAATACCGAGCGAATCAGGCCCCAGAATGCGCACACCCCATTCTTTTGCAATAGCAAGCATTTGCTCCTGCAGATTGGTGCCCTGCGCGGTATACAAATTATCTAACCCGGATGCAATCACAATGGCATTGCGTGTGCCTTTACGCCCCAATTGCAAAATGATCGCAGGCACACGCGTAGCACGTGTGCAAATAATAGCGAGGTCAGGAACCATGGGTAATTCGTCAATCGAACGATAGGCCAGCACACCATTGACCGATTTGTAATGCGGTGTCACCGGCATAATCGGACCATCGTATTGCCCCTGCAATAAATTGCGCATCACTGCATTACCCGGGCGATTGGGTTGGTTGGACGCACCAATCACGGCAATAGAGTGAGGTTTTAATAATTGCTCGATGGTTTTTACACTCATAAATCAGGTTTTACCGCTATGGTTGTTACTGTGTTTTAGGGAATTTTTCAGGATCAAGGCTCTTCATCGTCATCAATTTTTTGCAAACTCAATTCACCAAAACTGGTTGGCGGCGCTTTGGGTTCCGCGGCAACAGGCTCTGCCTTGGGAACAACCACACCGTCAGTCGCCAACTTGATCCTCAAGCGCAAATTATTGGGCGAGTCGGCATTGGCAATAGCATCATCAAAACTGACTTTGCCGGCCATATACAATTTAAAAATTGCACCATCAAAAGTTTGCATGCCAAGATTTTCAGATTTTTCCATAATCTCTTTAATTTCGGTGAGACGACTTTTTAAAATCAATTCCTGAATCGTTTTGGTTCCCAGCAATACTTCTACGGCGGCGCAGCGCTTGCCATCTACTGTGGGCAACAGTCGCTGTGAAACAAATGCGCGTAAATTTTGCGAGAGCCCCATCAACAATTGCGGACGGCGCTCTTCCGGAAATAAATTGATAATCCGTTCCAATGCCTGATTGGAATTATTGGCGTGCAAGGTTGAGATCGCCAAATGTCCGGTTTCAGCAAATTCCAACGCATGTTCCATGGTTTCGCGATCGCGAATTTCACCAATCAGGATGACATCCGGAGCCTGGCGCAGGGTATTTTTCAGCGCAGCTTTATAACTGCGCGTATCCACGCCCACTTCGCGCTGATTAATCACGCTGCGCTTGTGCTTGTGTACAAATTCCACCGGGTCTTCAATGGTAATAATGTGACCACCACTGGACGAATTGCGATGATCAATTAACGCCGCCAGCGATGTGGATTTACCCGAACCGGTACCACCAACAAATAACACCAGGCCGCGCTTGGTCATAATCACATCTTTCAACACTTCCGGAAGGCCCAGGGCATCAAATTGCGGAATATCGGTTTTGATGTTGCGCGCAACAATAGCAACCTCATTGCGCTGCTTGAAAATATTGATACGAAAACGCCCTACACCGTGAATAGAGATAGCCAGATTCATTTCCAGCTCGTGCGCAAAGGCTGCGCGCTGCTCATCATCCATGATGGCATTGGCAATACTTTCAATTTCACCCGGTTTAAAGGGTTCGTTGGTGAGCGGCTTTAATACCCCCTGAAATTTTGCACAGGGTGGCGCGCCCGTACTCAGGTACAAATCAGAGCCATCTTTTTTGGCGAGAATATTTAAATATTGATCAATGGGTGTTGCCATGGGTAGCTCCTGTCCGGGCGATATAACAGGAGAAGTATAGGCAAGAATCGATAATGGCGGAGAGCAGCTGTGATTTGTTGCTGCCAATAGCTGCCAGGGTAGTTTCAGCCTGCGCCAAAATCTGCGCGATCTGCTCCGCCATGGGCGTTTGGGTGTTATTAGGCACTTCAACAAAATGGGCAATCCCATTAAATACAGTAGCGTCTGACCAGCGCGGCGAGGGATTTAAACGTTGGATAGTCATAGGGGCTCCAAATCAAGTCTGTGCAAAATTGCTTTGGCGCCTATAATAGCCGGCTTTTTCCAGTTGCCCTCATTAATCCTGAAATAGACATAATTCCGCTATGGCCATTACTGCTCTCGTCGCTCATCGAATTTATCGCCACTCCCCCGGCAGCGCTTTTGAACTGCAACTGCGTAGTGAACTCTTTGCCACCAACGGCAAATTGGAAGAGCTGGCCTACGAGCTGAAAGCGCAATTTATTCGCAAGGGCGGTAAAAGCTATGGACGTTTTTCCGATGAACTGGGCGAGTTTCCACTGCCCGCCTGGCTAAAGGATTCGCGAGAGGAACGCTTGAGCTTCCTGAGTTTTACCCACAAAGCCATGCAGCAATTCCAGCAGGCATTGGAAAACGCAGAATCATTGCTGGATGCCTATGTGTTCTTTGTGGAAGAAAAACTGGAAGTTGGCGATACCCTGCATGTCTATTTACTCGAACACCTGAGCGGTATTTATCTGGATGGCGAGCTGGCAATCGATGAATCGCTCCATCTGGATACCAGTGGTTTTAATCTGGCTGCCAAGATCCAACTGCAGGATTGGGTAGATGCCAACTCCAGCACCTACCTCACGCTAATCCGCTCACGCACTGACAAAGATATCGCTGAAGCATTTACCCACTTTATCGCCTTTACTGATAAGCAAGACATCAAACAGGAAACAGCCGAGTTTCTGAAGGTAGTTGACGATTTCAGCCAAACCCTGGACGACACTGCTGCAAAGCTGACTCGCACCAAGGTGGTAAATTATTGCCTGGAACAAAATAAAGCTGGCAAGGCCGTTACCATCGCCGATCTATCGCAAAACCTCGCCGAAGAAGTAAAAAGTTACGAACCTGAACGCTTTGTGCGCTATGTAGAATCCAGCAAGCCTGAGATCAAACCTGAGTTCATACCCCACGCGGGGCAAATACGCAGTTATGTGCGTATTAGCGGGCGCAACGACAACCTGAGCATGAGCTTCGCCTCGGATTGCCTGGGACGAGAAATTGAATATGATGCCGAACAGGATGTATTGACCATCCGCAATCTACCGCCGGCGCTTAAAGCGAGATTGATCAAGCATCTGAAAGAACTACACTAATTACCGGAAGGTCGCTATCAAACAGGATCTGCTAACGAAGATCTCCTTGACAACAATAATGAACAGGCAAATGCAGTATTTTCACTATCTGATAACAAAATTACCGACTCCTATAACAACTTAACCTAAGCAACGCCTTGAAAATACAGACGACTGGTCATATATTTACATCATGAGCAAACGTGAACTGAAAAAAGATCATCTCCTTGATGCCGGCCTGAAAGTAATGGCCACACGTGGCTATAACGGCACCAGCATTCAGGACATAGTCAATGCTGCCAATGTGCCCAAGGGGTCTTTCTACACCTACTTCAAAAGCAAAGAAGACTTTGCCATTGAAGCACTGGAGAAAGTCACCGAGGAGCGCATGGAGCAGAACCGTCACTTGCTCAACAACCGCAGTATTTGCCCGCAAGAACGTCTCACCCGCTTCTTCGTGGAAAACATCGGCGGTTGTGAAGAGAACCTCAATGGTGGTTGCTTCATCGGGAATATGTGCCAGGAAATGTCGGAGTCCAGCGAAGCAATTCGCATTAAAGTTCGTCAGATGCTGCGCAATAGCACCCAGGCTATTGAGGATGTATTGGAAGAAGCACGACTCAAAGACGGCTTGAAAAGCCATTTGCCCTCCCCGATTTTGGCTGAATTCCTATTTAATGCCTGGGAGGGGACACTGATGCGAATGAAAGCCTCCAAGTGTCGCGAGCCTTTGAATGCGTTTTTGACCGTTCTTCCTGAATTGTTCAGCAAGCCAGAAGCTTGAATTAATCACCGCACCCGAAAAATGCCCTTTGGGTATTTTTTTCCGATAAAAAGAAGATGACTGGTCACTTATTTTTACAGAGTAAAAAGTTCTGTAACTGGATCTTTTTGTTAGCTTGATTTTTGCCTCAAAAAGAAGACGACTGGTCACTTAAATTATTAGGAGTGCAAACTTAAGGCATTTAGGTAACCAAAATACAGAAGGAGTTACCACCGTGAACCCGTTAAAACACAGATCCAGACTTTTCGGGCAAAAACAGATAGTTACGCTTGGGTTTTTACTTATCAACCCTTTATCAGTTATTGCCGAAAGCCCATATCTGGCGAAACAAGAACCTGAATGGACCCAAATTGCAGCATTGGTTGAAGAAGAAAAACGACCTGAGCTCCATCTGGATAATCAAATAACCAGAGCAACCAAGAGCTGGGCCTTTGCCTTTGATAATGATGTTCTTGTACCTGGTGGCCGCGACCAGGATTACACCTATGGCATTAACTTTACCCAAACGGGTAACAACGCCCGCGAAGCATCAATTTCCTTAAACAACCCCTTATTGGTGTTGGATAAATGGCTGGGAAATGAACGCAGTTCTTTAAGTTTACAAGAAGCATTTAGCAGGGAAATTGGAGTATTTGGTTTTACACCTGAAGATATAAGTATCAGTCAGGCAAACCCTAATGATCGCCCTTACGCTAGTTTGATTTATCTTTCCAGTTCGCGAGAGCAAATTGATTTGGTGGATAACGTCGCCTGGAAAAGCACACTTACCCTGGGCGCACTTGGGCTAGCCATAGTTGGTGAATTACAAAATGTCGTCCATGAGGCCACCAATAGCGAAAGACCGCAAGGATGGGATAACCAAATCAGCGATGGCGGCGAGCTGACAGGTCGCTATGTCGTTGCACGCCAGAAATACATCGAAGGTTTTTCAGACAATCTGGAAGTGAAAAGCACCGTTCAGGCATCTCTCGGCTATTTAACTGAGGCTAGCTGGAGCTTAAGTTTTCGCAAAGGCAGAATTCACAGCCCCTGGTCATCATTTAATCCAGAGCTGGCGAGTTATGGTGAAAAATCTTCCCACTCCAGCAATTCCAAACCGGTAAACGAGCACTATTTTTGGGCTGGAGTTGCATTAAAAGCGAGAGTCTATAACGCTTTTCTGCAAGGACAATTTCGTAATAGCGCGGTCACCTATGAGCATAACCAACTTAACCCAGTACTGATTGAAGCATGGGCAGGCTATACGTTCGCCTTTAAGCAAGGCTATAGAATTAGTTATGTATTACGTGGCCATAGCTCGGAGATAAGAGAGGGTGCAGGAGATAGGAATCTACTTTGGGGTGGAATTATTATCGCAAGGAGCTTATAGGATTTTGGAAAAAGCCCGATTTATTTTCTTGATCGGGCTTTAGCATTATTTCAACAACACCGAACTCAGGGTTTCCAATTTCGTGCCCGCAAATTTTTCGCTCGCGCGAGTCAAATCATCCAACGACACTTTGCGCTTCACCATTAGTTCACGTACCACATCATCAATACTGTATTTATTTTTACTCCGCTTACGAATTTCCTGATCCAGGTCATTTAATAACACAACTGCGCGCGCCGTAACAGGCCCAGTCGATTTGCTTTTGCGCAAATGTTTTACATCACCGCCCCATTTGGACAGATTGCGAATAATTTTGGCCCGACGCGATTTTGTCATTCCATCAGCGCGATAAAGCAGCTCGAAAGAATAAAACTCAGCCAACCCTTCCGCTATCCAATCATCATTTGTTGTGTCTGTTATCTTGCCACTAATACGCGTGACCATATGGGTTAATTCGTGCAGTAGAGGGCTAGTGCCATTTTCACTAACCAGAGGGCGATCAGAGTGTAGAAATAGCGAGTTTGATGCTGAAAGCCCACCGCGCCACATTGGATCTCCAGCACCTACCACCAATAATTTTTGCGGTGTTTTTTCAAAGGCTTTATGTAATTCCGGCCATACAAAATTAAAAAATGTGAGCGCATCCATGCGACGCATATGCTCGCCAGCAGGAGCGCTAATTGCTATTTTTGTTTTCTTAACAGTAGCTCTGCGTGTGCCGACTTTTCCCGCAATCATCCAGCCTGTTGGACGATCAAAACGGCGCTCGGGGTTATCAACGGTAAATGTATTACCCGTTTTACGCTCCCAACCGGTTTCTATACTTCTCCATGCTTTCGGTAGAACAAATGTTAACGTCGCCACTGAATAAGCATTCGGAACCTCATAGGTGTGTACCGCGGGAATTAAATCATCACCACGAAATAACGCCCAATCATTTGTAATTCTTGAATCAAACTTCCCCGGTGAGCGCTCATTGGTTAAGGCTACAAAATAGGAAAGTGTTGCTTCACCTAGTGGTAGCTCCCATTCAATTTTCTGATTCCTGATAGTCAGCTTACCGTTTGCACGAATATCTGAATAAATATTTCGCTCGTTACTAAAGCTGAACTTATGTAAGAGTTGGCCTTTATCAATCTGGATTTTAACTAGTGCTCCAGCCTTCTCGGGTAGTAAAGTCACCGAATAGTCCAACTTATATGCAGGCCCCTCAACCGCCATTGATGTACTGCTTATGTAGCAGGTAATCATTATAAGTAACGAGGAGAAAACTCTTCCCAAAAACTGCATTCTGCTAACCCCGCCGAAAAATCATCAAAAAGATTGTAGTGTAGTTTAATGGCCAAAACCCTTATTCCCCCTAGGGAATTATACTCGGTTAAGCCTAACGGCCACTGAATATAGTCAATTTCCTACAAACTAAAGCGATATTAGCGACTATCAACCAGCTCCCAATATCCAGATAATGATCACATCAAGGACGAAATTGAGTTGACGGAATCAGCAGCAAGGAGGAACAAGGATTATCGAAAGGATCGTGATATCGCTTGGATGCTATGAAAATGGAATCAGGGACGACAAATGTAAATTAGGGAAAATGCAGGGATGGAAAGCCGGCAAGAAGCCGAAAATCAAGGATAAGATATTGTGGAAGTCACAGCAGGAAGCGGAACCCAAATAGGGATGTTGCAGGAGTAATGAACGAACAGGAGCGTTTGAGGGAAACCACCAGGTTCCAGCAGGAAGCATGTGCTAAACGGAAAGAGCATTTATCCATCAACGGATTCGCTACGGGGCTTACAATAAAGCCCCTTCTTTTTTAGCGGCTATTAAAAATTATCCGTCAAAAACTTCTGCGCCAAACGAGATGCATCTGTATTACCAGAAGCCAATTCCGTTAATAACGATTTAGCCTTGGCTTTCTCACCCATCAAGAAATACACTTTTCCCAAATCCAATTGAGCATCAGGCACTTTGGCTGCACTAGGGAAATTTGCAATCAGCTCGGTAAACCAGGTTTTCGCTTGAGGGTAATCTTTTTTAAGCATCGCAACTTTACCCAACCAATAATGGCTATTACTGGCAAAGTTACCGCTAGGGAAACGAGCTAAATGATCCTTAAACGCAGCAACTGCACCATCAAAATCTTTCTGATTTAATAAGTCGTAAGCAGCTTTATAGACATCCGCCTCACTGGCAGAGTCAGCAATAACATGCGTTTCAGCAGATGGGGATGGTTTAGTTGTTTCAACACGGGCGGGAGCTGTCGATGCAGAGCCTCCAGATAGGCGGCGATCGATGTCCATATAATTATCCAGCTGCAACTGTTTCAGCTGTTTTAATTGATATTGTTGCTCTTCTAACAGACCACGCAAAATTGCAACTTCCTCTTGCAATGCGCGTATTTGGGAATAAACATCAGATTCAGCAGAGGCAGGCAAATCAGGCTGAGCCACCCCAGAGCCGAAGCCCTGAGGTGAAGACTCAACAACCCGTACTTGTGCCTGTAACACTGGCGCTGAAGCAATTAAAGCGACAGCAATCAGATTTTTCAGCATACGGGTTTAGACTCTTAGTACTTAACTTCTACGCGACGGTTTTGAGCCCAAGAAGCCTCATCGCTACCGGTAGCAGCTGGTTGCTCTTCACCGAAGCTAACAACTTCCAAAGAAGAACCGTTAACGCCTTGAGTTACCAGGAAATCGCGAACTGCGTTTGCACGCTTCTCGCCCAGAGCCATGTTGTACTCGCGTGAACCGCGCTCGTCAGCGTGACCTTCCAGACGCACAGCTACTGAAGCACCTTTCAGCTTGTCAGCATGAGCCAACAGAACAGCACGGCTCTCAGCAGTCAAAGCGTATTGGTCGAAGTCGAAGTAAACAACGTTTGACAAGGTAGCTTCTGAAGAAGCTGCGCCAGTTGAAGCGCTACCAGAGGTAGTACCTTCAGTGCCTTTGTTGTCGCTGCTTGAACAGCCAACCAGGAAAGACATAACAACAGCCAAAGTAAGACCTTGCTTGATTGCTTTGGTGATCATGTGTGTGTAACTCCAATGAAGTTTAGATCTAGTTTGAACGGGGATTTAGTTAAAAAATGGCGACCATGCGGGTTCCCGCACATCACCTTGTTTTGGAGGCTGGAGGATTTTGACACGCGCATCGAGGGACACCGCCGCCAATACTCCTTTACCACCAGAACGAGTCGCATACATAAGCATAGCGCCATTGGGCGCTATAGTAGGCGATTCATCCAGATTTGTCTCGGACAAAATGCGTAAATTACCAGATTTTATATCCTGTGCCGCGATATGGTGAGTAGTTCCGGGACGCTTATTCAACACAACCAAGCTTTTTCCGTCCGGAGATACACGCGGGCGCGCGTTATAATCGCCATCAAAAGTTACGCGCTCTTGCTGCATGGTCGCAACATTCACCTGATAAATTTGTGGCTTACCACCGCGATCTGACGTAAAGAACAACGAAGAGCCATCTGCCGACCAGGTTGGCTCATGATCAATCGCAAAGTGATTAGTCACACGAGTTAACTGCCGCGTTAAAACATTCATGATATAAATTTCAGGATTTCCATCTTTTGAAAGCGCCATGGCCAATTTTTGACCATCGGGAGACCAGGCTGGTGCACCATTTAACCCACGGAAATTTGTCATTTGTTGGCGACGCCCCGTAGCAATGTCCTGAATATAAATTGCAGGTTTGTTATCCGCCTCGAATGATACATAAGCCACTCGCTGGCCATTCGGAGACCAAACGGGTGAAAGCAAAGGATAGCGAGACTCGAGCAACATGCGCGGGCGGAAGCCATCAATATCAGATAACATCAAACGATATTTCTGCGGTTTCTTGAAAGCTTCAACGTAAATTAACTTGGTAGAGAAGATGCCGCGAATACCCGTGATGGTTTCATAAACTTTATCACTAATATGATGTGCCATATCACGCAATTGCGCCTCTGTACCATCAACTGTTAATTTGGCAAATACGCGTTTTTGTTGCACTACATCAAACAACTCATAGCTCGCATAGTAGCGGCCAGCCTGCTGGGTAATAGAGCCAAGTAGCAAATATTCTGATCCCAGAGCCTTCCAGTCACGGTAGTGAACCTCTGCCTCAGAGCGAGGAAACGACAACATACGTTCGGGGTCAGTTGCTTCGAACTGCCCGGAAAACTCCAGATCGTTACCAACAATTTTCGCCAGATCCTCAGGCAAACGCCCACCGGCCCAAGCAAATGGAACCACGGCAATCTTGGTCGGGTTATCGACACCCTTGGTAACGAACACGATATTTTGCGAATTGGCAGAAACAGCCAATATCAACAAAAGTGCACTAAGTAAATATCTCACTGACGCAAATCCTCTGGATTAAATGAAAACTGAAAATGACGGAAGTTTTTTTCAAAAACGTCTATGGGCACATCCTTGATCTCAACAAAACGCTCTACTTTGCGAATCGCTTGTTCTGCCGCGTTATCAAATGCAAAATTGCCACTACTCTTCGCCAAGGTAACATCTACCACCTGTCCATTAGGCAGCATATCTATATTAAAAACAGCAACCATACCGGCCCGGGCAGAAGGTGGCCTACTCCAGTTTTGGGCTACACGCTCGGCCAAAAGTTCGTTGTAACTCTTCACATTTGCATCATCGTTACTTTCACTGAGATGCTTTTCTTCCTTTTGCAAAGCAGCTTGAATTCGGCGCTGCTCCTCCTGAGCTTCCCTTTCTCGCTGGGTTTTCTTGGCCGCTTCTGCTTTACGTTTTTCTTCTTCCGCTTTGCGCTTTTTCTCAGCGGCTTCTTTTTCCGCTTTTGCTTTGGCTACTTTTGCCTGCTCTTCTTTGATTTTTTTCTGTTTCTCTGCTTCCGCTGCAGCAGCCTCTTTTGCCTGTTGCTCTTTCTGCTTTTGAACCAATGCTTCAGCCTCTACGCGGCGCTGCTCTTCCTGCTTCTTGTTGTTTTTTAAATCTTCATAGGCCTTGGAATCCAACACCTGCTCTTTATTTTGTTGCGGCTGCGCTTTTGCTTTAGGTTTCAAATCAACCAGAGTCGCCGTTACGTAATGCGGTTTGTAGGGCTCTTCTTCTTTTTTAAAGAAGTCCCAATTTCCCAAAAACAGCACCAGCAACAATAGGTGTAAAAAGATGCTAAGAATTAAGGGAAGCGATAAGGATTTTTCAAACTTCATAAGCGTTAGCGCGCTGGCTCCGTAATCAAGCCAACTGAGGGTGCCCCTGCTTGTTTGAGTTCGCCCATTAAGGTCACCACAACACCGTAATCCACTTTTTTGTCACCCTGGACAAATACCGGGGTGTTAGGCTTTTCTTTGAGCACTTTACTGACAATGGATTTGATTTCTGCCAATGGGCGAGGCGCTTCCGCATCCCCTGCCAGATCTATGTAGTAAGTTCCATCCGCTTTTACCGAAACAGTTATGGGTTCGTCCTCTTTACTTTCGACCGGCTCTGAGGCTGCTTGTGGCAGTTCAACTTTGATGCCTTGCGTCATCATAGGCGCAGCGATCATAAATACGATCAGCAATACCAACATTACGTCGATTAGCGGAACAACGTTAATTTCGGCTTTGAGCTTCTTTTTGATGGGTGGTCCAAATCCAGACATAGCTATTAACCTGTTTTTTCAATGACTGTAAAACAGCGTTACTTGCTGTGAACCTGACGATGCAGAATCGCTGAAAACTCTTCGGCAAACGTTTGATAATTAGCCAGCAAACTTTCCGCACGCGCAGAAAACTTGTTATATGCCAATACTGCCGGGATAGCAGCAAACAAACCCATTGCCGTTGCAATCAAGGCTTCTGCGATACCTGGCGCAACAGTGGCAAGACTTGGCTGGCCAGCATTGGCGATATTGAGGAATGACACCATGATGCCCCACACAGTTCCAAATAACCCAATGTAGGGACTTACGGATGCGACACTAGCAAGGAAAGGTAAGTTTTCTTCCAACTTTTCCTGTTCACGCGCAAGCGCTACACGCATTGCACGTTGGGATCCTTCCATTATCGCATCAGAATCAGCACCTGCGGTTTGACGCAAACGCGTAAACTCTTTGAAGCCAGCACGGAAAATACTTTCAATGCCCTCGACCATTTCATTGCGACCATTACTCTGGCGATACAACTGATTCAGGTCAATCCCCGACCAAAATTGCTTTTCGAAATAGTTAAATGCACCTGATGCTTTGCGCTGATAGCGCTCGCGCTGAAAAATCATGGCCCAGGAGATGACCGAAGCCAACACCAGGATCAGCATTACAACTTGCACCAGAAAACTGGCATTAAGAATAAGGTGTGCAATTGACAGACTGTTATCCGTAGCAGGCATAAGCGTGATTAACTCTCAGTATTAAAACGTAATGATTGATTCAATTGCTGGTGCATACTGGCGGGAAGCGCACTGGGCCTCATAGTTTCTGCATCGACACAGGCGATACGAATTAACCCCTCACACACTAATTCTTCGCCACGCAGCACCTGCTGCTGAAATTCGATATAGGTTCGCGCAAGCTTATGGATTTGCGCAGTGACACTGAGCAAATTATCCAAACGCGCGGGACGGCGATAATTGATTTGTGCGGAATGCACGACCAATAACAGACCGCCGTCTAAAATTGCGGGCTTATCATAGCCGAAACCGCGCAAAAATTCTGTACGACTGCGCTCCATGTACTTCAGATAATTCACGTAGTACACGATACCGCCGGCATCTGTATCTTCTATATACACTCTTACCGGGATGCTAAAAGGCTGCATAACGCCAATAATTCCTTACTCATTGGTTCATTCTGTTGAATCTTGCAGTCGCTTGGGCACGGATACACCAAAATATAAAAAAGCATTATTGGTTAAAATTCGACCTCGCGGTGTGCGTGCCATAAAACCCTGCTGAATCAAATAGGGCTCGATGACATCTTCAATAGTTCCGCGATCTTCACTAATTGCCGCCGCCAAACTTTCAACACCCACCGGACCGCCGTCGAAATTATGCAACATAGCCATTAACAAACGACGATCCATATGATCAAAGCCACGCTCATCGACATTTAGCATATTCAGTGCGCTATCGGCCATCGATGCAGTAACAGTACCATCACCTTTCATCTCGGCATAATCGCGCACGCGACGCAACAAACGATTGGCTATGCGCGGTGTGCCGCGCGAACGTTTTGCAACCTCACCGGCGCCTTCATAATCCATTTTTACCCCCAGCAAAGCCGCAGAACGCGCGACTATATGGGTGAGATCGGCGACATTATAAAACTCAAGACGCTGAACGATACCAAAACGGTCACGCAGCGGTGATGTCAGCAAACCCGCGCGAGTTGTTGCACCAACCAGGGTAAATTGCGGTAAATCCAGCTTGATCGAGCGGGCTGCGGGGCCTTCGCCGATCATAATATCCAATTGAAAATCCTCCATTGCCGGGTAGAGGATTTCCTCCACCACCGGGCTCAAACGATGTATCTCATCGATAAACAACACAT
>JAGKXA010000008.1 GCA_021151615.1 Cellvibrionaceae bacterium
CCATCGGTCACGCCACCCATGGCGTTGTAGGTACGCAATGCTGCCAGATCCAGCCCAGTCCCCGAAAGCCGCTCATCACCAAATTGCAATACCAGGTTACCGGTAGAAGCGTTAACAAAGGATCTACCGCCGGCTTGACCTAAAAGGCCCTGACCAACTTGACCCGCCGCTCCCAGCGTTGTGTTCGATGCATTGACCAGCCCCAAACCGTTCCCGCTTACTACTGCAACCATTTTCCTGATTCCCCTATATGAATTTGTCCTGGCACATTGCTCGCCGTATATTTCTTAATACGATTTTGAAAAAAAAAATTAAGGGTTGGGGATAGGGAAATGGAAAATTTAATTAAACGAGCTAGTTTGCACAAAAAAATCTTGACAAAAACGTGGCAAAAAAAGTTGCTGCGCCTTCACTGCTGTTTTGAATTTAAGAGGTAGATAGCGAGATTATTTATCTTGCGATAGTTGGCGCCCTGGTGCTGCGCAGCTCAATCAAAGCGCCAGCAAGCGAGACTCATCATCAGCATGGCAATAAACCCAATTTGGCACTTTTTGTTCGTGGACAATATTGGGTTGTCAAATAAAGAAAGCCTACGCTGGATAACAGGTGTAAGTGAATCACAAGCATCAGATCTTGGTGATGCGGAAGTTATTCGTATCGTTGATAGTGGAAGTGATTTTATGAGTTTTTCAGTGAAACATCAGCTATGGGAGCCCATGTACTCATTCGTGCAGCTATAAACCGTTCAATCAACAAGGAAAGTCGAAGATCCAAGCTGGAGGCCCTTTGTTTGATTCTATGAAAGCAAAACGGGCTCAAGGGAAAATGACACTTAACGTTCAGGTGGGTGTGCAGGATAAATATCGACCTCCTACCTTATTCATTATTTATGGCCCGATATCCATGCCATCCACCGAATAAAATCAGGAATAAGGATGGCGATTTGCCTTTGCTGGATTTGTTTGCTGTGATGGCAATAGAAGGTAATCACCCCCCAAAGGTTATGAAGCCTTATGCTGGGGGTTGCATGCAGACCTGGTGGTATCCTCACTGGATGAAGCGAAAGAAAAAATCAATTGGTATGTGTTGAGAAGGAATATTGAACTGTTTCATAGAGTATTAAAGTCTGGATGTGCAATAGAGCAGGTCCAATTGAGGTATGTTGAACGGCTGAAAAAATATAGTACGGTGAAAAGTATTATTGCCTGGTGTTTGCTTTGGTTGTCGCGTTACCACAAATACAATCAGCAAGTGAGGTGCCTGAAGGTTCTCACTGAATTTGAGCGGGCGGTGCTAAGGGGCGATTAGGTGCTTACTTTTGATACGAAGGAGTGACAGCCTTCTGAGTTGAAGGGAGTGCTAATTGTGTAAAGCCGGATTTTTATCCGGCTTTATTTTTATTATATGACGTGACTTACACGCGCTTACGGGCAACCAGGATTCCCAGCAAGCCGAGCATCAACAGTGCAAGCGTATTTGATTCGGGAACAGAAGCCGGGCTTATTTTGTTTTGAATCCAATCGGTAAAGCTGCTGACGCGGGTAGAGCCGTAAGCATCGCCGTAACCCCAGATGCCGTCACCGTTAAAATCGCCGCCGAACGAGTGGATGCCGGCCAAATAAACCTGTCCGCCTTCTTCAATAAAAACAGCGCCGCCTGAATCTCCTGGCGCTGCCATTATTTCAAACAGGCTAGCCAGATCATCAAATGAATAGTCGAGATAATTAAACAAGTTGTAGGACGGGTCATCGGGGTGGTCAAAGTCGGCCCAGATAATTTGTTGGCCATTGCCTTCATTGGACCATAGGTCATCGATAATATTGGTGCCGGCGCGACGTTGGTAATCTATAAATTCAGTGCCCGTGTAACCGTTGCCGCTATATCCGAAACCCACACTGGCCATTGGGCTCAGTAACTCATTTCCGCCACTATAAAGTTGTGCTGGTGCCACATCAAAATCAGTGTCGAAATGCATCAAGCCAATATCCCAGCCGCCCAGCAAGTCATCATTAAAGTTTTCATGGGCAACCCAGGAGGTGGCTTCATAGAAACGCCAACTGGTCTCTCCCGGAAGATAAAAAGACATCGTTTTTGAATCTTTCACGCAGTGCCCAGCGGTTAACACCCAGTTTTTATTAATGACCGTACCGCTACAAGTGTAGGAATCGTCGGCTGTTTCAAAAGCAACTAGTCCCACACCGCTAAAGGCAGCGTCTTTTGCAAATCCTGTATAGACAGAATCTGGAAGATCATGGCGAATGATGCCGGCCGACGCGGGCAGGCTTAATGCTGTTGCCAAAAAAAATGCAACGTACTTCATACTGGCTCCTTATTATCTTCATAAGCTGGTGGGCGAATATTGATTCTTCCATGTTTCCATTCGAATCAATTGTGGCGCGCAAATATAGCGAAATTATGCAGCGAGGAACAGAACGATTATGGAATAAGGTATTTTTCTGGTGCAAATGTTATTTAGTGCTTATCTTTTTCAAAAATAAAAAACCCGACATATCGTGTGGTTGGACAAATTTAAAGGAGTCTAGTATTTCTCGGGTTAAATTCCTGCAATCAGATAATTTGTCGGTCCAATAATATAGTTTTTCATCCGTAAAATTGGTGAAGTGCCCGTAAAATCGATTGGGTGTTTCCTCAATTGGGACGTGGATAATTAAGATGCTGCGAGTGTGGGTCCATAGGTTGTGAAAAATGTGTTCTGCTTCAGTGTCGGAAAAATGCTCCAGTATGTCATTGGCGATAATGACATCCGCGTCCAATAGTGTGGGTGCCGGTGCACGCAAGTCCAAATGTTCGATGCGTAAGGGAATTTGAAATGTCCCTATCGACTCCTGCAGTCGATGGAAAATTCCTGCTGGCATTGCATCATTGTAATCGGAACAGCAAATTTCATTGATATGAAAAGGTAAAATGTTACGACTTGCTAACTGACTCAATAATAATGGGAGATTGCCGGTATTGGTTGCTACATCATGTATTTTTATTTTTGGCAGATTGCCAATAAGCAATTTGATTGCCTGGATTTCAAGATAGTAAATCCACGAAAAGGCCCCGACATGCCGTGATGCATCGATAGTCTTACCAGATGCAAGTTTATTATAATTATTGAAAAACTCCTTAAATGTATTGATCAGCTTTATTTGATTTAACTGGTTTTCATTAAGCGAAAATATCTGTCCAATAATTTCATGGTAGGTTTCAAGCATGGCAATGAATACATCAAAGCCGATGCTCATAAGGTTGGCGATACTATTGCTTTTGCCAAAGTTCACCAAATCTTGAATTGCTGCCGAATCCAGCGATTGATTAAGGGTGTCCGCGCCCAAACTGATTTTGGCGTCCGGCGGGCTATAAAGTAAAATCCATGCTCCCGGTATTTCGACATATAACCCCTGCAAATACTCGGTGTCGATGATAAAGCTGTTGGTGCTGGCTGAGGCTGCAATTTTATCGACGAATTTAACCGGGTTCAATTGGCGGAGTGCACATATAAAAACGACTGGGCCAGCCCGTGATGCAAACATCCGCTCAGCCCTGTATTGATCGCCGAATAGCAATCTTTTAAACAGCTCAATTGTGCTCGAGACGATGTGTTGTGTTGAATCCATTAATTATCATCCCCGATAACGTTTAAACCTATTTTTGCAGCAGGAATATAACTTGCCTTTAACTGCGCTCAGCGGTGGGGCTGCGAACTTTTTAATTATTTACTGCAAACAGATACTCTGCTTGTTCGGCAGGCGGCGGCAGCCCGGCAAAAGTGGCTTTGTAAGCTTCGTAAAGGTCCTGGTTGTGTGGAAACAAACTGAGCAGGGGTGTGGTGAGATCTGCTTTAATAAATATGCTGCTTAATTTGTGTAGCCATTCATCGCCGGGCGCGCCAAAATTAATTGAATAGTTTTTGGTTTCATTGTTAAGTGTGAGCGGGAATGATTGCGCATCCACCAGCAGCCACAAATTTTTAGTACCGGTGATCTGGCAAATTGCATCTGCAATATTTCCCGGAATTTCCAGGTGATATTGGCCAGCTGTTAAATTCCAGGATAAGCAGACATTTTCTGCATTTATAGCAATTGTCAGCTGGGGACCTATTGGCGTGGTGTAGAGTAATTTTGAAAGCGCCCAATATTCCGAGCACAACTTATTGGTATTGTTATACAAGGCCTCGGGCGAATAACTGTCCGCAATTATTTTATCGGTTACCTGCAGTAATTGGCCGCGATACAGCTGTTTGAAACCGAACAACTGGCGGGTCGTATTGAAACCAATAAATTGCACCAGTGAGGGGTAACTAACATTTTCTGATTGCGCTATTTCGGCTATGGCCGAACTTATCCTGCAGTAGGAATCCCATAGATCGTTAATAATGTGCTCTTTAAGGGGGAGCTTTGGCGCATTGGGTTGACGCTTTACCCAATAAGAAAAAAATAAGCTCTGTAGTACCGAGCGTAAACTTTTGTTTTTCCATGAGTGGGCCGGCGGTGCACAATGCAGGACCCATCCGGAGACATGAGCTATAGGGTTTTCGTCATGCGCTATATGAAGCAGAATCGATCCTAATCGATCATAGTGCGTACTGTTTAGCAAATGCCGCCCAAACAGAATGGGAAATCCAGCTGATTCAACAAATAATAGTCGTAACTGTTTCAGGTAAATATCTACAAACTGCTGAAACATGTCGTTGGTCATGCCGGCGACGGCTCTGGAATTCGGTTGAAATTTCCCTACATAAAAGCACAGGTCTGCAATCGTTTTGCGGAAGAGATTAAATTCCTCCCAGAAGGGAGGTTGCAGGCTGGCTGTAATGAGTTGTTCGTAAGCTGGTACTACGGTTACTGAACCAAAATCGATCCAGCCGCCGTCGATCAAAAAATTAGACAAGGTTAGCGAGCCGTGCATCAGCCGCCGTACCTTGGCGTAGGACAATTGCAGCGCGGCCCGCGCTGCAATCTGTTCAATAGACTGGATATATTGTTGGGTTTTGTTGAGGGTGAGATCGACGTCCCCGGTCAACGCCGGAAGCAGGGGGATTGCCTCTTCGACACGTTTGAAATCGTGCAGGTAATTTTCTTTAACATAGGGCGAGGGTTTAAAATAAAATGCCCGTGCGAAATGGGCTGGCCGAATTCTCGATTCCCGCAAGAGCAAGCCGCCACGCACACTGATCTGTTCGTCCTCGGTGTCATTCACACGATTTTTAAATGAGCGCCGCAAAATATGGCTTCCGGTATCTATAACAGCTAATACGCGACTGCTTGGATATGGCAGTGCGTAGCAAGCAGCTTCGCCGTATATCAACTCTGTTAGCGCATCCTGAAGCGCAAGCCCGCCGTGACCGTACCAATAATTTACCCCTTCGCCCACTACCGGTGTCGGTCCGATTCCTTTTAGCTGGAATGGTCCAATTAAACCGCAGCGGCCACCGCCGCCGTTAGACAGAATTCCTACGCCACCATAGCGCTCTGCGAGAAACTCCTTTTCTGTTTCATCGACCAGCGCCTGGTCTTCTTCGGTGGTGGGTACTATGTAGGCAAATTCGTTGAGGAGTGCCTGGTGAAAGGAATTATCGTCAGTAGTAAAATCGTTAAAATAATTGTACTGGTGAAAAAGCGCCAGATCGGCGTAGACCACGCTGGCTTTCTTAAGTCGCTTGGCTTGAAAGGGAATAAAAGTGCTGGAGGGTAAAAATTTTTGAATTTCCATGAGATGGGGTTACCAATGTATATTATTTTTTTATTGTCCATGTAACCATGCGACGCGTGTTGGTTTTGCTATCCAGGTGCGCAAAGCTGACAGTTTTAAAGGCGGCAAAGGTGCTGCGCCGCAATTCACCCAGAATGCTAAAAAGATGCTCCGGCCGGGCCACAAAATCCAATATCAATAATGGGCCATCTTCATCCCACTCGCTTTCGTGAAGGATGTAATTTGGCTCATGGAATAGTAGATTTTGAATTTCTAGAGAAGGAAATGCCCATATGATATAGCCGATAGGTATCCCGTCATGATTAAAGAAAAAACGAATTTTCTCGTGATACACCGCAGGGATAACCAGCGCGCTCAGGCGCCCGACACCCCATTCCTGGCGACGCGGATTAATAGAGCAAATCTGTAGAGCAAATCCAAACAGCTCAGCATTGCGTTTATTATAGTTACTGGCAACTGGGCTTAATCTCACATTATCCCTCTCATCTCGGCAATAAAGACAAAAATTTTGCGCATTATTGCTTTCTCACGAGCCAATCACAAGCGAAACAGGTATCTGGAATATCCTGGGATGAGGCTGGCGATGTATTTGTTAATATTTAATACCTATCACTTGGTTGATTTTGATAGAGGGTTATTTTCCATAATGTTCAGCAGTCCCGCTGAATTTCGGTTAAAGTACGCCCACTACTGATTTGCTTAATAAAGAAAGGGATAAACAGTGTTAGACGCAAAAGAATATTTACACTTGGCTATAAATGCGATGGCTCGCGATGAGCATCATGCTGCGCTGAATTACATTAAAGAGGTTTTGGTACTGGAGCCACGCAATGCTAATGCTCTATATCTTTTGGGTGCAGAGCATGCAGAGCTTGGTTTGTATGACCGGGCAATCGAGGAAATCGAGCAGGCGTTGCGCATCGATCCAAATATTGAGATGGCACGCTTCCAGTTGGGCCTTCTTTATCTTAAAGCCGGCCAGGTGGACGGATCTATCCAGGCCTTTGCTCATATAGCGGCGTATGCACAAACTGATTCCCTGCGCTCCTACGCCGCAGGTTTGGAGGCGCTATGTAGAGACAATATTGCAGTGGCGCGCGAGAAACTGGCACTGGGGCTGTCGGGTGATAACGATAATCCGGCGCTCAAAAAGGATATGCAGGAGCTGTTGAACAAATTGTTGGATGGTGCGGTGATGGTTAACCAGAAGGAATCGCCAGAAGACTCTGCGCCGGCCTCCGTCTATTTGGGTGCTTACGGGGCTAAAACTTGAATTGAATATTCATGACTAGAATAGATTCCTCACGCATTGCTGAAATTTTCAGATCACTAGCAAGTGAGTCTGCAGAGCAGGTGCATCACAACCATAATAATGCGCAACATAAGCCACTCGCGGCAAATCCAGAAAAGGATTCCAAAAGCCATGATAAAGAGGTTTTGCGTCAACGTTTGCGTCTGCGCTTGCAGAGGTTAAGTCAGGAAGACATTGATTTTGCGACAGTGGCTCCCGAGGTGACAATTAAGGAGGTGTTAATTTGGGAGTTTGGTGAGCAGGTGATGAGCCATCCCGAATTTAATCTGCTTGCCACCAAGGTTACCCGCACCATGCAAAGCAATGAAAAAGCTGCATTTCAGTTACAAAAGCTCATTCGCGATATGACAAGTCAGACCTGATATGGATAAGAATAAACAACATATGCCTGAATTAACAACAGTTGTAAAAAGCCCTGAAAAATTAGCCCAATTTGAGCGTTTTTCTGGATTTTTGACTTTCGATCCCAATAATATTTCTCTGCGATTGTCGGTGATCGAGTTGGGTATCGAATGCCAGATGTGGGATTTGCTTAAGCAAGTAATTTACGATGGGCTAAATCTGGACCCTGATAATATATCCTTCCGTGGCCATGCGGGGATGCTCGCGCTGAGAGATAAGGAATATGCTCTGGCGTGCAGCCATTTCGAATTTGTCGCTGCATCCGATAACGCGCCATCGCCTTCTATTTTATATAACTTTGCATTTTCGCTTTTTTATTTGGCGGAATATGAAAGGGCCTATTCGATTCTGGGGCAGATAGCAGTCTCATCCGAAATGCAGAAGATGGTAAATGTATTGTCTGCACGCTGTCTTCACCATATAGGCAAGCCTGAAGAAGCTATTGAATTGATTGAACAATTGGCGGTAGCGGAAATGGATGCAGAAACGCAGGGTGTATTCGCGTTACTCCTACATGAAGTGCAGCGAACTGCAGAGGCATCTGAAGCGGCAAATCGTGCGCTTTCACTGAACCCTCAACAACTTGATGCGCTCCTGGCCAGGGCCTCACTGGAAGCTGAGTCTGATCGATATGACAACGCGCGACGCGACTATGTTGTAGCAACAACGGCGCATCCGACATGCGGGCGGGCCTGGTCTGGGCTGGCGCAGCTAGATATGCGCGATATGCAGTTTGACAAGGCCCAGGAAGAATTGGAGTTGGCCGTTAAGTTGATGCCTGATCATATCGGCACCTGGCATATGCTGGCCTGGATTCACATCCTGCATGGTCGAGCGGAGGAGGCAAAATATGCTTTTGATCGCTCCTATGAAGTTGACCGGAATTTTGGCGAAACCCATGGTGGTTTTGCTGTTGTTGCTGCTATGCAACAACAGCGCAAATTATCTGAGCAGCATATGCGCCGCGCCAGAAAATTAAATCCTGAAGGCTTCTCTGTGCATTATGCTGAATTGCTTTTGCTTAAGGCTGAGGGTAAACACGATGAAGCAAAAGTGCTTTACGAAAGGGTAATGAGTTCTGCCAAATTGCCATCCGGACTCCTCATGGGCGTTGCTGTCGAACAGCGCCTTGCGGAACTGTCCACCAAACCTGACTCAGTGATTCATTGAGTTTCTCTATCCAAAATAGGTAGTTGAAAACAACTGCCTATTGCTTTCTATTTAAAATCAAGCGCTGTGTAAAACATATTGCAAAGAGACTATTCTGTGCGATAAATTACGACAATCAAGTTGAAATATACAAAGACATGTACTACCGCTTTTTTGATATGAAAAATTCAGTGAAGTGCAGAAGAGTTTTTTATTTCGGAATTTAATTTTACCTATAAAAATAAGGCTTGGGGAACAGTGTGGAATCCGACGTAGCGTTGCGGCTAATCAGTCACATGTTGATTACGGCTGCCCTTATATCTGCACCGCTTATATTGGCAAACTTAGTAGTTGGTCTTGTCATCAGCATTATTCAAGTCGTTACTCAGATTCAGGAGATGACGTTGACGTTTGTTCCAAAATTAATTGTGTCTGTATTGGTGCTATTGATTTTTGGTAATTGGATGCTGAGTACATTGCAGGTTTTTACCAGAGAAGTATTTGCGCAAGCCGCTACGTTTGCCTTGTGAATTTAGTCGCATGGATAGCGTAAACCAGCTTTTTGTAATTTCCGCGCTAATTTTTTTTCGGTTGTTACCCATTATTGTTGTCTCGCCGATTATGATGCTAAGGCGAGTTCCTGTGCTTGTGAGGGTGGTTCTCGGGATTTCTCTCGCGATTATTCTTGCCGCAGGTTACGGCGATACAGTTAATAATTTGCATTTGACGTTTGGTTGGGGATCGCTAATTTCGGAGTTTGCGGTTGGGATGATATTGGCATTTGGATTTCATGCCGCTCAGGGATCTATGCAGGTTATGGGACATGTAATCGATCAGCAGATTGGCTTTGCAGCAGCCACCGTATTTGACCCCGCATCGGAACAAATGCACAGCCTCATTGGCGAGCTGATGGTATTGATGGTTCTCGTTGCTTTTTTGTCACTGGATATCCATCACAAGTTGATGTTGGGGATTGCATCAACGCTACATCTAATTCCCCTCGGGCAGACAGTTCATATAAATATTGAAGGTGTGTGGCAAATCCTCGCTATCCAGTTTGCTGTGGCATTTGCACTGGCATGCCCGGTGATTTTGAGTTTGTGGTTGGTTGACGTCATATTGGCACTCGCATCAAGGTCGCTTCCGCAAGCAAATATTTATTTTGTCGCCATGCCAGTCAAAATTGCGATTGGTTTAATTCTAGTTGTTTGGTTGACCACTTATGTTCTTCCTCATTTGGCTCGTATGTTTGAATTAATTTTCAATAATTGGGTGACGATTTTTTAAGGGGAAGTCATGGCTGAGGAGATGGATAAGGAAGAACAGGCAACGCCCCATAAATTGGAGGAGGCCAGGAAAAAAGGTCAGGTTGGACGTAGTCCGGAATTGGTTTCCCTTGCGTTGTTATTGGCGTTGTTGGGTGGAATTCTGGCACTGATGCCGACACTCGCTGATACAATCGCAGGCTATACCAGCGCATGGATTGAAAATGCATCCTTACTTGGACGGGACTGGGTTACATTATTGCAGCAGGCAAAGCAGGGTAGTTCAAGTTTGCTGAGATATTTAGGGCCCTTGTATTTGTTTGCAATTGCAGCCGTAATTATTGCTTCGATAGTACATGCTGGTGTAGTGTTTAGTACGCATCCGCTAAAACCGGATATCCAACGCATTAATCCTGCAAAAAATATCAAAAAATTATTTTCGCTAAAAGCGCTTGTCGAGTTATTCAAGGTGCTCGTCAAGCTGGCGCTTTTTATCGGTGTCTCCTTTATATTTTTTCAGGACTATTTGATACAAATTGGTCAATCGCAATGGGGCGGTCCAAAGCAGATTGCCGGATTGTGGTTGGATGCGACTGTTGGGCTTGTCTGTTGGCTGCTGGCAGTTTTTATACTCTCTGCCCTTTTTGACCTATGGCATAACAAGCGTGACTTTGCAAAACAGATGCGAATGAGTCGCCGCGATATAAAAGATGAACACCGCCGCAGGGAAGGTGATCAGGAAATAAAGGCTAAAAGAAAAAGAACACAATTACAGATCATGAAGCGCGTTTCGGGAATGAGAAAAATCAAAGAAGCGGATGTTGTGATCACTAATCCTACCCATGTGGCAGTTGCTTTACAGTACCGCCCAAAAACCATGGCATTACCCATTGTGATTACTTCAGGCAAGGGCTTTTTTGCAAAGCTTATTATATTGACGGCACGGAAAAATAAAATTCTGGTTTTGCGTAGGCCGCCACTGGCGAGAGCGCTCTTCAAAGATGTGCAACCGGGCGCGCCGATTGCGGCTGATCACCAAAATGCCGTCGCTAAAATTTATCGCTGGGTGGTTAGCGTTCCAGGGAATAAGGTTTTACATTCATGATTGCCCAGTTAAGAAATTTAACATCGAGTTCAACAGAGTTATTCCTGATATTGGGGATGATCTGTATTTTATTCATTCTTTTTACCCCGATACCGACGGAGTTCCTGGATTTTCTTATCCTGCTGAATTTTTCCGTGGCATTGCTTATTTTATTGGTAACTTTTTATACCGATAAGCCGCTTTCGTTTTCTACCTTCCCGTCATTGTTATTGATGACTACTCTGTTTCGTCTGGCATTAAATATCTCGGCAACTCGACTTATTCTTGATAATGGTGATGCAGGAAAGGTAATTAATGCGGTGGGATTGCATGTGGTTGGCGGGAACTACGTAATAGGGTTGGTTGTATTTTTTATTCTGATTGTAGTGCAGTACGTAGTGGTAACAAATGGTGCGCAGCGTGTTGCTGAAGTCGCCGCGCGATTCACGCTGGATTCGCTTCCCGGCAAACAAATGAGCATTGATGCCGACTTGAACATGGGACTAATTGACCAGGAGGAGGCAAAACTCAAGCGTGCGCAACTTGAGCGTGAATCAAATTTTTATGGCGCAATGGACGGGGCATCCAAATTTGTTAAAGGTGACGCAATTGCCGGTATTATTATCATTTTTATCAATATTATCGGCGGCCTCACCATTGGTATCGTGCAACTGGACATGGGTTGGAGCGAGGCGTTTCGCCATTACACTTTATTGACGGTCGGGGACGGGATAGTTACGCAAATACCCTCGCTTATTATTGCCGTGGCGGCAGGTATTATCATTACCCGAGCCGCCACCGATACGCGCCTTGGCCAGGAAATTACCAGGCAGTTTTCAGCGCACCCCAAAACATTAATTATTGTTTGCGTCGCGCTGGCAGGCATTGGTTTGTTACCCGGCGTACCCTTACTGCAAATATATTGCATCATTTTCATTCTCGGGCTTGCTGCCTGGATTTCCACACGAATCTCCAAAACGCGCAACGCCTTGACTGAAGCAGTGCAAGGGAAAGTCAATGAATTGTCCGGATTATCAGCGGGAGAAAGCGAAGACGATTTGTATGAATTGGCCAGCGTAGCGCCCTTTCAGATACTCATTGGTAGAAATTTAGCGCAGCAATATTTATCGGCTCGTTCCGAGTTTGACCAGCGACTTATCACCTTGCGTAAGCAGCTGGCGCGCGACCTCGGAATTATATTGCCCGCCCTGCAAACCAAAATCGATAATAAACTTGAGCCGGATAATTATGAAATTTATGTGCAGGGAGTCAGAGTGGGTGAGGGGCAGTTGGAGTTGCAGTCAGTCCTGGCGATTAATCCTGGTGGTGAACGTGCAAAATTAGAAGGTAAAACCACCAGAGAACCAACCTATGGCTTGCCAGCTTTATGGATTTCTCCCGAACAGGTGCCTAATGCAAAATCCGCAGGTTATACCCTGGTTGAACCGGAAACTGTACTGGTTACACACATACAGGAACTCTGCAAAAAATTTGCGCCAGAATTTTTGACGCGATCAGAAACGGAAAAGCTCATTGAGCGGCGCCGACAAGTAATGGGCTCACTGGTCGACGACTTGATTCCTGCGGTTTTATCTTATTCCGATATTCAGCGGGTTCTTCAGTTGCTATTGAAAGAACATATTCCGATTCGCAACATAGAAGCCATCCTTGAGGTTTTGGCTGATTTGGGCCGGAGTTTAAAGTCGCCTGAGGATTTGGTTGAGCGCATTAGGGAGAAGCTTGGCCCCTTGATATCCGAGCAGCTTAAAGATTCGAATGGTGATGTGCAGGTTCTTACACTAGCTCCCGAGTTGGAGCGCCATTTGCTTTTGGCTGCAAGGCAAAAGGAAACCGGAATCTCGTTGTTATCCCCGACAGAGTTAGAAACGTTTGTTACAAAAATAGCAATGGAATGCGAAAAAATGATGCGTAAAAGTCACGCGCCGATTTTGCTGTGTGCCTCGCCAATTCGTCGCATCTTAAAAAATATGCTCTCGCGAACCGCTCCTCAGCTCAATGTTGTTGCTATCAATGAAGTGGCTTATCACGCGCGAATCGTGTCATTCGGCGTGATCGCAGTCGAGATAAACTCGCATAATTTAGAGAGGGCTGTATGACCGACTTGATTTCCGGTTTGGCAGAAGTAATGAGTGCGGAAATTAAAAATCTCGACACCATTGCAAACAACACGGCAAATTTGAATACGCCCGGGTTTCGCGCCGAATATGCATCGCTTAAGAGCGTTAATTTTTTGTCGCAAATTCAACCTTTGTCGACTGAATACATGGCGAGCTCTCTTGCCGGTAATCAGATGGATCAATCTGCTGTTATGCAGCGGACCGTGCAGCAGAATGATGGAAGTGTTAAGTCGAGCGGCATCAATAGCCATATGGCGTTGCGTGGCGAAGCCTGGTTTGTAGTGGAGAAAAATAACCAACTTTATCTCACGCGAAATGGCATGTTTAACGTTGATGCCGATGGCAATTTAAAGGCCGGGAATGGCGCAAGCGTGATAGGGGAGTCAGGCCCAATTAACGGATTAACCAGCGATTTTACCGTTAGCAACGATGGAAAAATAATGCAAGGTGATAAACAGCTTGGCCAGCTAATGATTGTGGCTACTGCACCGGAAGCTACCTTTATTCATCGGGGCGATAGCCTGTATGAAACATCCTCGTTTCTGGAAAAAGCTGCCCCCGGGGATTATTCCATCTTAACGGGTGTTTATGAGGGCAGTAATACCGATACAGCGGCGGATATGATCCGCTTGATGCAAACAACGAGACATATTGAAACTATCCAGCGATCAATTGCGGCATACGATCAATTATTGAATGTCGGGATTAACCAACTGGGTAAATAAATTTCACAACGGATTAACACTATGATTGACGCCTTGAATATTTCGGAAAGTGGTTTGCATGCAACTCAAAAATGGATTGATTCCATTTCAAATAATGTAGCCAATATGCAGACCGTTGGTTATAAAAAAATGAGCGTGAATTTTTCCAATATGGTGAATCAACCGGCTTCTCCCGGCGCCCCCGCTGCCGCGGATAGCCAGGATAGTGCTGCTTATGGCATTGGCACCCAGATCGCATCGGTAAATTCGGTGTTCACTAGTGGCTCAATCAAGTCGACTAAAAATGAACTTGATGTAGCTATCCAGGGCAACGGCTTTTTTGAAGTTATTCGCGGTGATGGCACTTTTGCCTACACCAGAGCCGGTCAATTCAAAGTGAATAGTGAAGGCGCACTCACCACTATAGATGGCTTGCCGCTCTCTGCAGATATCAGAATTCCACCTGATGTTTCTTCAGTGCAAATAGATGCAAATGGCAACTTAAAAGGCCTTGTGGCCAGCACCGGCGAAGTGATTGATTTGGGTGAACTCAGGATTGCGAATGTGATCGATCCCCAATCATTAAAATCTGTTGGAAATGGATTGTATGTAAATGATCGTTCTGTGAATGACAGCGCTGACTCAATCACATTGGAGAGTGCGGGTACTAACGGCACTGGACAGCTCCTACAGGGATTTTTAGAGATGTCGAACGTCGATCTCATTGAGGAAATGTCCAGCTTGGTGCTGGCCCAGCGTGCCTATCAGTTGAACGCCCGCATTATACAAACGGCGGATCAAGTAATGGAAACGATTAACAATTTAAGAAGATAAAAACTGTTCCATGGTACGTCTTTTAATAATTTTATGGCTCATTTCGATGCGCGTAATGGCAACTGATGAAAAGTTGCCAGATTGCTATGCGGCGGATATGGATGGCACAAAGCAGTTATCACCTGCGTTGCTGCAGATAACCCGACATGTCTGTGAGCAGTGGAAGGGAAAGTTTGAAAAAATGAGCTGGCAATTAATTGGTTCCGAAAATAAAAGCTTTTTGGACGCTAATAGAAAAATTATTGCTTATGAGATTGGTGATTTAAGAAATGGACGGCTCTGGGTAAAAGTAAACTCTTCGTTAAATGGCCTGCAGCAAAGTAGCCTTATCTGGTTAAGGATTAAAGGCTACGCCACAGTGTGGTCGGTTAAGCGGGATACCTCGGTAAACAGCCTTTTATTAAAGGAAGATATTATTCGGCACTCAGCTGACGTTACCACCGAGAATATCACCGCTGACCAAATAGTTGCAGAACCCGTAGGCATGTATGTTCGTAAATCGTTAAGAAAAGGCGCGATTATTTCGACAACCAATGTTAGCAAGCCACCGTTAATTCAACAGAATCAGCCGATCCAGGTCTTGGTTGAAAACAATGGTTTGCAGATAACTGCCAGGGCAATTGCGTTATCTACCGGATGGAGTGTTGGCGACACTATTGCTGTTTTGGTGAACGGTGCGTCTCAAAAAACTGAAGCTGTCGTTGCAAAAAGAGGATGGGCAAATGTTTCGATCTAAAAGTCATTGTATTGGTTTTGCGCTGCTTGCTTTGGTGTGGGGCGCTAATAGTTTGCACGCAGAAAGTTTGATTGATGTGAAAAGTTATCGCGCCTTAACCAGTGATCATCGCGCATATCGTGTGGGCGAGCCCATTGTTATTTTGGTTATTGAATCGACGCGCGCTGAATCTACGGCGAATACTGGTGTGCAAAGTAATGTTTCCATTTCTGGTACCTATGGCAATGACGGTAATAATCACAGCGCCGGCGTTGCCTTGGGTGGCAAAAACGATGGTTCAGGACAAACGAGCAGGAAGGGCCAGGCAACAACTCAATTAAGCACACGCGTTACCGAAATTATAGGTGCCGGACTATTCCGCATTGAAGGTGAGCACAATCTGATCGTTAATGGTGAACATCAGCAAATTATTTTGTCCGGTATTATCCGTGCTGAAGATATAGCGAAAGATAACAGCGTGTTATCCAATCGTATTGCCGATGCACATGTCAAGATCGTTGGCTCAGGTGATGTAAGTGATTCGCAACGTCAAAGTATCTTGTACAAAGTATTCAAGTGGTTGAGGCTGATGTAATGAAACCGTTGAAAAAATGGATAATTTTCTGTTTATTTATCTGCACACCCTGCGCGCTTGCTGCTACCAGCAACGTGCGTTTAAAAGATATTGCTCGCATTGCAAACGCTCGTGAAAACGCATTGGTTGGTTACGGAATAGTAGTAGGTCTGTCCGGTTCGGGAGACTCATCAAGGAACCGTGCTACATTGCAAACACTTGCGAACACTCTGGCAAATTTCGGAGTAAAAATATCGGACGATGATTTAAATGCGCGCAACACGGCCGCAGTCATGGTTACGGGAACCTTGCCGGCTTTTGCCGAGGAAGGGGACAAGCTGGATGTGCAGATTTCATCATTGGGTGATGCGCGCAGCCTCGCAGGAGGGACTTTGGTGTTGACCCCTTTGTATGGGCCTGATCAAAAATTATATGCCCTGGCGCAGGGCGCGCTTGCGGTTGGCGGCTTTCAAGTTGAATCAAACGGGAATTCAGTCCAGAAAAATTACCCTACTGCGGGGCGCATTCCTCGCGGGGCGAATGTGGAGGCTTCTCCCTTGCGCAAAGATTCCAGTGAGCAACGAACTGTCTCGATTATTTTAAACGAACCTGATTACACCACGGCACAGCGCGTTACATCAGCGATTAGTAGTGCGTTGAATATTCGCCAGGTAAAAGCGGTGCACCCAGGCAAAATTGAAGTCTCCCTGCCGGGGAATGACCAATACATGGAGATGGTTGCGGCGCTTGAAAATATTGTCGTCACACCGGATTACGCATCACGCATTGTTGTGAATGAGCGGAACGGTACTATTGTTGCCGGCAGTAATGTGAGAATCGGCGCAGTTAGTATTGCGCAAGGTGATTTGCAAATTGTTATTAAAACCGATTACGAAGTTTCGCAACCTTATTTTTACGGGCGGGCGAATTCGGAAATACAAACAACCGTTGTTCCCGACACGAATATCGATGTCAAGGATCGGGAGCCAGGTTTGGTACAAATGGCTGAAGGTGTAACTGTCGGGGAGTTGGTTCAGTCGCTTCAGCGTATTCACGTCAACATGCGCGACATCATCACCATTTTGCAATCCATAAAATCTGCCGGCGCCTTGCATGCCGAGCTGATTATTCAATAAGGAAAAAGTCATGGCTTCATCAGATCTTGTTATTGATGTTACCAGTTGGGCGATGCGGCTCGAACAAACCAAGGCTGACATGGCGAGTCGTAATATTGCGGCGGCCAATATTCCCGGAAGCAGGCCCATGCAAGTTGATTTTGCCAATCAGGTCAACTTGCTAAAAAATGCTGTGTATACCGGTGCGGATACGGAATCTATCGCGGGATTATTGCGTCAATCTTTCGGTACAACCGCGAGTAAAAATACCGGCATTGGCGGCGGTGTGCAGCTTGATACTGAAGTCGCGGATTTGACCAGTGCAGAACTGCGCTACAAGACATTGGCTGAAGGTTTATCGCGTCAGCTTTCACTTTTAACAATAGCGGCTAGCGGTAAATAACAGGAACAAGATATGAGTTATCTCAATCCAATCGGTGATGCGGTACGTTTCGGACTCAACTACGAAAAACTGCGTGTGGAAGCCGCAAGTTATAATTTGGCGATTGCAAATGTCGCTATCCAGAATAATCAAAATAGCGCAGGCTTGTCAGTGTCGGTCGCTGCAAGTCCGTTTGCCAATGCCCTTGGTTTGCCGGTGGTGGTAAGCCAAACTGAAAATGCGGATGTATTTCGCAAAGTGCATGACCCGCTTAATCCTAACGCGAATATCGATGGTGATGTGCTCTATCCCAATATAGATCCTACCCATGAAATGACTACACTGGTTTCTGCTACCCGCGCCTATGAAGCAAACGTCCGGGCGTTTAATACTTTGCACCAGATGTCATCAAAAGCACTTGAAATTGGAGGTCGTAGATAATGGATTCGCTCACCGCTATCCAATCTGTTTCATCTGTCCCTGAATCATTACAAATTAGTTCACTTGATAATGTTGCGCAGATGCCTCAGGCAAAAACCTCGTTTGCTTCGATGATTGGTGAAGGCGTAAATAATGTAAACACCAACCTGCAAACTGCCGAGGCCTCGATGAATGCCTTCGCATTGGACGGGAACATGCCCACACACGAGTTAATGCTCACTATGGAAAAGGCGAAATTTTCGCTACAAGTCGCAGTGGAAGTGCGCAATCGTTTGGTTGAAGCCTATTCCGAATTAACACGCATGCAAATTTAGTATTGAGAGAACGCTATTGTGAATACAGAAGTTAAATCACCGCTCGTCTCTCGTACTACCGGATTGATCGGCGGCATTGTTGTTATTGTTGCAATCACTATTGCCGGAGCCTGGTGGCTGTTAAAAACGGACTACGAAACACTATTGTCCGACACTAATCCAGAGTCGCGTGCCGAGATGCTTGCGATGCTTATGCAATGGCAAATACCTTACAAGTTGGATGAGGCTACCGGGGCGGTATTGATTCCGGCAGAGCAAGTTTCCCAGACTCGCGCCAGACTAAGCGGCCTTGGTTTGCCTGCGACACAAACTGCAGGTTTGGAAGTTTTTGGTCAGGGCGATTACGGAATGTCAGAATTTGCCCAGCGCATCAATTATCAGCGCGGGCTCGAAGGTGAGTTGGCTAAAACCATCAGGACATTTGAGGAGATTAAATCGGCGCGCGTGCACCTTACTCTTGCCAAGAATTCATTGTTTGAAAATCGCAAGGAAGCGGCCAAGGCCTCGGTGGCCGTTCAATTAAAGCCCGAGCGCACGCTCACGCAACAGCAAATATTGGGTATCCAGCAGTTGGTAGCCGGTGCCATTACCGGATTGGATCCCGAGCAGGTTGTTGTGTTGGATGAACAGGGCAAGCCGCTGGTTTCCGGTGACTCTTCAGAGAGTGATCGCTGGTCAAATATGCGGGTGGTTGAGCGCGAATATGAAGAGCGGGCCCGCCAGTTAATTGCGAGCATTGTTCCAGAGGCGACGATCAATATCTCGGTCAAATTACAATTTAACTTTGATCGCGTTAAATCTATCCGGGAAACATTAATTCCCTTGGAAGATGGAACTGGTTTTCTCGTAAAAAAACGTGAACAAACTGCTACCGGTGAATCACCCAATGCAGATAGTTCTACCAATGTTCAAAATAATACTTCTGCCGAGACGGAATATGCTTATGGAAAAGAGCGTGCGGAAATCGAACATCCGTCCGGTGTTGTTACACGCATCAATATCGGGGTGGTAATCGGTAAGCAATTGCAACAAGAGGCGGTAAATGCAATTGATAAAATTCTCCGGTCCGGTTTAGGTTTGTCTTCCGAGCGAGGGGACAGTATTGCGATTGTCAGCGCACAGCAAAAAACTACGCTTGTACCCGGCGTGGCGGAGAGTGTAGTTACTGCCAGCGAAGCAACAGTGGCGACCACTCCGCTGACGAGTGAGGCAACCGGTGTGAAGGTTAGTCCATTATTACAGTTTATCGAGGATTATTGGCGGGTACTTGTGGGTGGTATGTTTTTTATCCTTACCTTGATTGTTCTGCTTTTGTTGCTTCGCCCTGCGGAGGTGTCACCACCAAAATTAACAGAGCGCGAGCGCGAACAATTGCTGATCGAGCTGCGGAGCTGGTTGGCGCAAGAACAAAACGAGGTCAAATAAGATGTTGCGTAAACTCGCATTGCGCCTTGCCTTTCTATCTGCCGAAGATCGCGATTGGTTGCTGAACCAATTATCGGACGCTGGCAAGAAACGCATTACATCTTTGATTGATGAAGCTGAGGAAATGGGACTCACCAAAGACCCGCTCATTTTATCCAGCTTATCGCAACCACGCATAAGTGAAGTGGAAAATAAAAACCAATTGTCGAAAGAAGAGTTGGGCAGTTTGCCTTTGTTTTGGCAGCATCTGGTGCAAGCCCACCAGTCTGATGTCTCCGGCAAATGTTTACCTGAATCGCTCATGTTGAGTGTGATTGCCCACGCCAGAAATTCTTTGGCCACTAAAATGGAAGACAAATGATATGGCTGAAAAATTGCGAATTGCAGAGTCGTCACTCTCACCACGGAAATTGGCTATAGCCCCTGCGTCCGCAGTACAACTGGATAATAACGACGTTGATGAAACTGAATTGGTGGATGTTCCAGGTAGAACTAAAGCGGAACTTGAAGCAGTTTATGCCGAAGAAATTTCCGAGCTGAAAGAAGCGGCTTACGATGAAAGTTTTAGCAAGGGATACGAAGAAGGCCGGCAGGCAGCTGAAGATGACTTTAAAATCCAGAAAGACAAGTGGCAAGAGCAGATCGAGAAAAAAGAATTGGAGCTGGACAACACAATCACAGCGTTGTCGGGGATATTGGATAGTTTTCAGCAATCTGTTGATGGTGCCCTGCAAAATATAAAACCTGCTGCAGTTGCTATAGCATTTGCGGGCTTGACGCGTTTGCTTGGCGAATCAGAACAATATCGGGAACGGCTTGCACAACAAGTACATTATGCGCTGGAGCAATTTGGCCACGAGACACCAACACGAATTTTTATCAATCCTGAAGATGCCAAAATTCTGAAAGGTATAGAGCGGTTGGATAGCTGGTCGGAAATGTTCGTACAGGAGGCTTCGCTCAAACCTGGTAGCTGCATTATTGAAGCGGGCCCGCGCTCGCTTGAGGCTGGCCTCTTGGAGCAAGTGAATATGTTATCCCGGATCTTGTTGAAATTGAGCCACGCATAAATGTCGATTTCGCTTGATGAAACACATTATATCGACGGATTGCAGAATGCAGTTTTGACGCAGTCTTTTGGTCGCATTTGCGCAATACATGGCCTGGTTATCGAAGCTGCCGGTTGCGATGTCCACTTGGGAGAGCTGGTAGAAATCTTGCCGGCACGCGGGGGACCCAAGGTACTGGCTGAAGTGGTGGGCTTACGTGAAGACTCCATACTCTTGATGCCTTACAACAGTGTTGAAGGATTGTGTTTGCAAAGTCGAATTCGGGCATTAGGTAGTGCCTTGCGTGTTCCAGTTGGAGAGAAATTGTTGGGACGGGTTCTGACGCCGCTTGGCGATCCGCTGGATAATCAGGGTGATATTAAATCGGATGAATTTTTCCCATCGCTTGGGACACCGATTAACCCGCTTGATCGCAGTCCAATAAATGAAGTACTCGAAACGGGGATAAGAACTGTTGATATTTTTTCGCCGTTGGGATGTGGGCAGCGTATAGGTATTTTTGCCGGGAGCGGCGTTGGTAAAAGTACGTTACTCGGAATGATGGCAAGGCATACCAAAGCCGATGTAATTGTTATTGCGCTCATTGGCGAGCGCGGACGGGAAGTCGGTGATTTTCTGCGTGAGAGTTTGGGTGAGCGTGGCTTATCGCGCTCAGTCACCATTGTCGCTTCTGCAGAACAACCTGCGGTCTTTCGCCGTCAAGCTGCATACACGGCAACGGCCATAGCGGAGTGGTTTAGAAACAACGGAAAGCACGTGTTGCTTATCATGGATTCCATGACGCGTTTTGCTATGGCTCAGCGTGAAATAGGCTTGGCAACGGGAGAGCCTATGGGATCGCGTGGCTATCCGCCGTCTGTGTTCGGGTTATTACCTCCGCTGCTGGAGCGTGCGGGAGCAATTGAAAACCAGGGATCAATCACGGCAATTTATACCGTGTTGGTAGAGGGCGATGATATGAATGAGCCGGTATCGGATCATATGCGCTCCATTCTCGATGGCCATATCGTTTTATCGCGCGAGCTAGCCGCGCGCGCGCATTATCCAGCAATTGATGTACTGCATAGCGTTAGCCGATTGAGCAGGGCGCTCACTACGCCTGAGCAGCGCAAGCACAGTGACGCGTTGCGAAAACTGCTGGCGGAATACAATGCATCGGCAGATCTGATTGAACTGGGCGCCTATGAAGCAGGTAGTAATGTCACGCTTGATAATGCAATTCGGATGAAGCCCGAGATAGACGCATTTTTACAACAACAGCCTGATAGCTCGGTGGGTTGTGAGCAAGGTTGGCAGCAGCTTGCCGCATTGAATGAAAAAATAATACAGGGAGTTCGCAGTGACTAATAAAGATAAAATCCGCCAGTTAAAAAGTTTGGTCCGCTTGCGGCAGTTGCAACATGATAAATCAGCAAAAAAGCTGGCGATTGCCAATATGGAGTTGGCAGATGCTAAAGAAAGTGTTCTGGTGTCGCAGGCGCGTTATCAACTGGTCATTGAAATGCAGCGCAAATTCAGGCAGGCGGGTTTTGCAATTAACCCGCTTTATTACAGTCATCAGTTAGATGCTGCCGATACGGCCAAACATTTTTTTGATGAATCAGTTGCACAATGGAACCAGGCAAAAATAAATAAATCAGCATCGTTAAACGATTTTTCGTTGCACTATTGCCAGTTGAACGTTGCACAGAATGCCAAAGCCGCCGCGCTTGTGGAGTATTTCGCGCTACAGGAACAAAGTTTGTTACATGATTGTTCTGACCAACAATCAAAAAGCTCAACAGCTAATTGAGATCGCTAAATGAATATCATAACGGGTCAAATGCCATTAATGGGGTTCACTGCGGATACGCAAACTGCTGGCCAAAATAATCTGGTGGCAGGCGTGCCCGGTGATTTTATGCAGCAAATCCTCCAGGGTGAAAACGACGGGCAGGTACCGGTAGGCATTGCTCGGATTATAGGGAACGAGCATGGCCAAGCGGAATTTGATCTGGAGAAAAGTCATGTGTTGGTCACAGCAAGTGAGGCATTAAACAAACTTAAGTTGCAAGAGGTAATACGCGCTCAGGATTCAGCATTGCAGTCAAAAGAGTTGAAACAGAACAAAGAGTCCGCCTCAGAGCCAACGGTCGTGTATTTATTACATTGGTTGGCAACCGGACATCTCTCCCATATCGCATCAGATTTAACGACGTCAGTGTACGGACAGATAAAAAATACAGCGATGGTGGAGATAGACCACAGTGATAGCTCCGGCAACAAATTGCAACCGGGAAAAAATCCAGATGAAATTTCATTTGAAGGAAGCAAAATCGGATTTAAACAATTTGATGGCAGCCCCACAGATGTTGATGTCGTCGAGCACGAGCGTCAACGGAAGGCGGCAGGGGCTGCAATTTTCAGTGAGCAAATTTCACCCTATCTGAAACGTAGACTTATTGTTTCTACGCAAGAAGACCATACCCACATTGTGTTGCGAGATTACTTTTTGGATGATCGGGGAAATTTTTCAGAGTTAAGGGGAGTGCTTGCTAATATCAAGCAGAATATTTCTGGCAATATCACTCTAACAATAAATGGTCATCATTATGGTGACATTAATAATTATCGATAGTACGGGAAAAAATTATGGCCATTGATGCAATAGGTAGCGCTCTGACGTCTCCCAATGTCAACTCTAATAGTGCGTTAAGTCAGGATGACTTTTTAAAACTCTTTTTGACCGAACTCACTTATCAGGATCCATTAGAGCCATTGAGTAACCGCGATTTCCTGGCGCAGATGGCTCAATTCGCTGGCATTGAGCAAACCAAACAGACAACAGAAAGCGTCAACAATTTGGTGTATTTAAATTCATCCTCTCAATCCGTCAGCCTATTGGGAAAAAAAGTAGAGCTGGTAAATGGCGCTGAATTGGTAAATGGAATTGTTAGTGCAATTACATTTACCGGCGAGGGCTTAACGATGGATATAGAAAAAGCGGATGGCACCCTTAGGGGGGTTGCCTTATCTCAAATTAGATTGATCAGAAATTAACAGGAGTTTCCAAGATGCTTCAATCATTTTTTAATGGCTTAAGTGGTTTATTAAGTTTCTCGCGCGGATTACAAACTGTCAGTGATAACGTGGCGAATATGAATACACCTGGATTTCGCGGCCGGGATACCTTTTTTCGTAGTATAGAGGGTGGTAATTCTGAGAGTGGATATGGCACAACGGTGACTAATGGCGGCACCCGTTCGATGCCCGGAAAACTACAACAAACGGGCAGCGCAACTGATCTGGCGCTTGTCGGCAATGGTTTTTTTGTGTTGCGTGATGATCAGGGGCAGCTGCATTACACTCGTGACGGTGAATTTCAGTTCAATGAAAAACACATATTGGTGGACAAAAATACCAAGTATCAAGTGATGGCATTAAACACTTCCGGACAATTGGCACCAATTGATATAAACAGTGTGTATACCAAGCCTCCGCAAGCGACCACCAAAGTAACTCTCGCGGGCATTTTGTCATCGGCGCAATCTCCCAAGTCCGTTACTTCAATTGTCGTGTATGATCGTTTGGGCGGCGCCCACACCTTATCAATGACGTTAACCGATGTGTCGGCAACGACACCCAATACCTGGAACGTGAGTATCACTAACTCGGCAGGAACGGTGATTAGCGCACCGGGCAGTGCAATTACTTTTGATCCAAGTAACAAACCATTGCCACCGAAAAACCAGGTTACTGTCACAATTTCAGTTGGCGGAACTAACCAAAATATTGTGTTTGATTTCGGTAGTTCCAGTTCGCCGCAAGCTACCCAGTGGCAAGCCGCAGCGCCGGCGTCAGCCAGCGATGCAATAGCCGCAACAGTTACTGATGGCCATGCAACTGTCGGTATTACTGATCTGACGTTTGATCAAAATGGTCTCTTGACTCTGACCTACTCCAATGGTGATAAAGATAAGAATGCCAAAGTTGCGGTGGCCTCTTTTGCCGACGAATCGGAATTGGTTTATGAATCGGGCAGCATGTATCAGGCAACAAAAACTAATGCCGCCAAATATGGCTATGCCGCCGAATCTGAATACGGAAAAATTCAGAGTAAAAGTCGTGAACTGTCGAATGTTGATTTAACACAAGAATTTGCAGACATGCTTATTATTCAGCGGGGCTATCAAGCGAGCTCAAGAGTTATGTCAGTTTCAAACGATATGATTGAGCAGCTGTACCGGGCTAACGGTGGTTAATCTTATGCGACCCTATAGGTTGATCGGAAAGACCACGCAAAATTATTTAGCTGAGAAAATTCTTGCCGCCTTAATGAAGTGGCAAGAGCAGTGGTGCGTGGATATCAAACAGCCATGCATCGAGTTTTCAACAACATACGAATTGTTAGAAAAATCGGCTGGAATCGTAGCAAAAAAAGACGGCGATTATCTTGTTTTTTGCTTCGATGCTAAAGCGGACTGGAAAAAAATTATCCTTGGGTATAAAGCAAACTCCTGCCCTGATGATGTTATTGCCGCTGCCGTTATTAATGACGCAAAAAAATCGTTAATCGCTAATTTGTTGATGCATTTTAATATCTATGAAACTGTTGCGATTGAACAAGAAGCACCGTCAATAGGCTCTGCTGCCGGTGACGGCCATGTGCGCGCCAAAATATCCTTGGACGGCCAGGCCTTTTATCTTTGGCTGTCCGCCAGAATTGTCAGTGCTTATATTCTTGCTCCCGCAAAATACAATGGCCAGGGGTTAACTTCCCGCGCAGATGCATGTACCAGCGCGGTCGCTTTATATAAAACCAAATTGAATCTGGGTAGTTTCCCTATTGCGCTACTGCAAAATCTTGCGGTCGGTGATGTATTGTCGACTGATATAAAACTGGAAACCCCAATGTATCTGGAAATAAACCAGGACACTGTTCTGCGTGCTCATCTGGGTCAGCAGGAAGGTCATAAAGCTTTAATGTTTATAGCAAATTAACGGATAAGTCATGGCAAAAAAAACTGTACAAAACATTGAATTGGAATCGCTCACACAGCAAGAAGTTTCTGGCGCGACCTTATGTCCAAGGGATATTAATTTGTTTGGTCATGTCAATGTGGAAATTACTGCAGAAATCGGGCACGCCGAAGTGAGTATTGAGAAGCTTCTGGGTTTTAAAGCTGGCGATGTGTTTGCGCTCAAAGAAACCATCGATACACCGCTCACGCTATATGTCAATAACAAGGCGGTTGCCTTGGGGCATCTGGTTGCAGTAGAGGATAATTTTGGTGTCCAAATTACGGAAATACTCTAAGAATTGATGGCGTAACCGCAATGAATAACACATATACCTCAACAGCAGTTAGCACCCATACACCCTTGCAGTTGCGCAAGGACGAGGTTATTACCACGGCCTTTGTGCTAAAAACAATTTTGGTGCTTGCTGGTTTGCTGGTGGTGGCCTATGCAATTCTGCGCTGGGTATCGGCACGCAGCCCTGCGATTAATAAAACAGAAAAAATAGATGCAGGAAATGGTATTCGTATTATTTCTTCGGTAAAAACATCAATAAAAACCAAATTAGTGCTACTTGAAATAGATGGGCGTAAGGCCGTGATCGTTGAGACCCAACAGGGATCAAAGTTGAAGTGGCTTCCCGATGCAGGCGGCAATTCTGAGAGTGAAAAAGGCGAAATATAATGCTGTCTACCATCATGGCTGCGGCTGTACCAACAGCCACGTTAACCGATGCAACAAACGGTTTTTCCTCAACGTTGGAATCCTTAAGGTTAACCACACCTGTTGAAGTTTTTCTGACTTTGACAGCGCTATCGTTTCTGCCAATATTGTTAATTTCAGTTACGACTTTTACCCGCAACATTATTGTTTTATCTTTTTTGCGTCAAAGCTTGGGGTTGCAGCAATCACCTCCGAATATTGTTTTAATCTCGCTAGCTGTGTTCATTACCTTTTTTACAATGTCGCCCGTTTTTGAGAAAAGTTTTCAGGATGGTGTAAATCCCTACCTGAAAAAAGAAATCACAATTGACACAGCAATAGAGCGTTCATGGATGCCTTTTAGAAGTTTCCTGCTACGTCAAACCCGGGAGGCGGATCTTGCCCTCGTCCACGAATTGGGTAAAGAGTCTGTTCCTGAACACGAGGAGGATGTAAAGCCAAGTTATTTGATTCCGGCATTTCTCCTGAGTGAGTTGAAAACGGCTTTTCAAATAGGGTTTGTTATTTTCTTGCCCTTCTTGTTGATTGATATTGTTATTGCATCCATTCTAATGTCACTGGGTATGATTATGGTGCCGCCGGTGACAATTGCATTGCCAATAAAAATTATGCTTTTTGTCGTGGTGGATGGCTGGGCACTTATCACTAAAACACTCATTATAAGTGTAGGGACATGAGTGAGCTTGCCACTAATAATGATGATGAAATAGATGTTGCAGTGCTCGATGCGGAGTCATCATCAGGTTTATGGGAGGTCTGGTGGCGCTTGCGCAATGAGTCGGCCAGAAATGCTTTGTTCATTCATTACAGCAGTTGGTTACGCAAAATTACTGGCAGCATAATGCTCCGTTACCAGTATCCCTTAGCAGAATGGGGTGATTATATTCATCTGGCGTCCCTTGGATTATTTTTTGCGATAGAAAAATACGAGCCGCAACAAAATGCCAACTTTGAGGGCTATGCCTATCTCTGCGTCAAGGGGCAGGTCCTTAATGGACTGTGTAACTACACCAGTGAAAGCAGGAAGATTGCGGGCAACTCATCTTCGGTCAATCGGCTTGACGACCATGAGGATGAAAATGATACGCTCGCTAATGTCGTTAATGCTGTTGTCGGCCTAGCATTAGGTTATTTCCTGGAATCCGGCGTGCATGATGAAGATATCCATGAATCGGATCCTCTGTATATTTACCAGAATCGACAGGAGTCGGCCTTTCTGCGGCGTTTGATAAAACAACTACCTGAAAAAGAAAGTTTTATTATCGTTAGCCATTATTTGCATTATATGAGCTTCAAAGAAATCGCAGAATTAATATCCTTGAGTTCGGTAAGGGTGTCCCAGCTTCATCATCAGGCGTTAAAGCGGCTCAGGAAAATATACGAACAAGCAATAGTCGATTGACACCACTCATCCAGCAAGGTGCTAGCAACTGCACCCAGCTTTAACAATATGCGCTCAGCTTCAACAATAAAAGTAAGACGGGATAATTGTGGAAATTCAAAAGCTGCTACCAAAAACCTCCTTTGTTCCGTTTAAGGCCCGGCGGTTAGTCAATGCAAATGTGGTCTATGCAAACTTATCGCTGTTCCATGAATACGGATATTTTAAAGAGTTTGATTGTGAGGACGATAATTTTTATAGCCGGGTCCTGGAGTATTTTGCGTACATAGTACCTAACGGCAAAGACGATGATTTATTGGTTAACTGTGAGGAAAAAGAATTTTTAGCCGAGCGTTATGGCGGTGCGGGCATCCTGGCAAATGGTGGTGGAGCGCGTTGTGGGCTTAGCGGACCTTTCAGTTTGAAAGGTATTGGGCCTGCGCCTCTGGTTGGAGAGGGGGTGAATTTTTGGTACAGCCATGGACGAATGGGATTGGAGGACGCGCTTGCAGAGTTATTTTATAGCCGCTTGGTCGATACTGCATTGCCCATGTCAAGCAGCAGGATTTTAGCCGTGATCGACACCGGCGGAATGATTTTACAGCGCGCTTATAAAAAAGGTATCAATCCGGAAGATGATGAATGCAATCTGGTCCGTGCAGGAATAATAGTTCGGGAAACAAAAATCCGTCCTGCACATTTCGGGCGTGCGTTCTATTTTAAGCCCTCGCAATACATGAAGGTGCATCATATCCATGATTTCCAACGGGTAAAGAATGTCATTTCATTTTTGCCCGCCGCTGTTGGTGTTGTGGGTAGCGGTCTTAATGAAGGTGAACAATTTTATCGTTCGATAGAACATATCTTATCGGCTAGCGCCTTACAACTTGCTTATTCTAAAGTGCGACGGGTCATGCACGGATCATTAGGTTTTTCGAACATATTGGTTACTGGGGGCTGGATCGATTTTGGCTCGGCAACAGTCGTGCCGTCCTATGCGCATTTAATCACTGCAGAAATGCAGCCTGCGTATTGGGATGAGGTGTTGATGTTTCAAAAGACTGCTGCGGATCTTTGTTTTTATACCAGGAAATTCGAGCCACAGACACATGCCCTGCTGGGCAGCGGTATGGAAATGTACCAGCAGTTCCTTGACTCTCATATCCAACATTTACGTGTCTTGTTTATGGAGCTTACCGGGATGCCGTTAGTATTCCTTCGGGAATTCATAAGCGTCGAATGGTATAAAAAATTAGGCTCTATTTTGCTTCATATTGCGCGTATGGAGGAGCCAAAGGCGCGCGTATCCAGGTGGGTCCTGCATGCCGAGCAACCATCACATTCCTGGCCCAATTGCAGCTTGCGTGCGGTTCTGCAGGCACTATTCCATCACTATTGGGTAGCCGGGAAAACTACTACACCGGATTTACCACTTAAACAGCAATTAATTAATGATTTGTGGGAATCTTATTGCTCAATGTGTGCGGCAATTGAAGCGCGAATACCAGAGCAAAATATTACAAGGGAATCGTTAGTGCGCTATATAGCGTTCAATATGATACGGCAGCTAATGGGGGTAACGCCATTTTATCGCGGCCATATGCTGAAGGCGATTGCACAGCAATTGGATAATAGTTCTTCATTCGCGGAATTGCGAAATAATATCAAGGTCCTTTCTATAAATTACGACATTTTAGGAACCCTGCACTATACATCGCCGATCAACACTCGCCTGTTGGTTGCAATCAATGGCCTCTATATGCGTTTGCTGTGGGATCTTGAGTTGAACCTATACCGCATTGAAATCCCAATTGCGGCACTTGTTCATTACGGGGTGGCTGATACAGCTGGTCTTTGTTATCTAAATGAAGCTGCGGGGTTTTCATCGGCTTTCCAAGTCGACGATAACGTTGGTGCTCTGTTTACTTGCGTTGAATTTTTCCATATTAAGGGAAATCAAGAGTGTGAGGCAATTGCGCTATCCAATGATAAAAAATTATTACTAACTGATGTGTTCCCAGGCTTTAAAATTTTTTATTCCAATTTTTTAGTGACCATGAGAAACGAGGCAATTCCCGCCGATTCTCCGGAAAATAATGCGGGCTTGGTATGAGTATGCTTTATAGAAACGGGATTACCGTCATTATACCTACTTATAACCGACGTGACCTGCTTAATAAAACGCTGCTGTCGTTGTGCTTTCAATCATTTAATTTATACGATTACGAAGTTATTGTGGTTGACGATGGCTCCAGCGATGATACGAAAGATATTGTCCTATCATTTAAAGACCGGATTTTTATTTCCTATTTTTACCAGGAGGATAAAGGCTTCCGTGTTGCTAAAGCGCGCAATATCGCAATTGTAAATGCGCATTTTAATGTATGCCTGTTTCTCGATTCGGGAATGATTGCCCACCCTGACCTTTTGAAAAATCACTGGGCAATGCATAAAGGAAAGTCGGAACTGGCAGCAGTTGGGTTTGCTTATGGCTATTGCGATTATGAAAATTTGGCAGCTAGCTTGCTGAAAGAATTTGCCAATAAAACCGATGTTGAAAAAATTTTTGCGATGTTTCGCGCATATAAAAATTTACGCGATAGGCGAGCTGTTGTGTTGGAAGAAAACTCCATCACCTTTGAAGAAATTTCTATTCCATGGATTATTTTCTGGACTTGTCACGTTTCATGCTCAACCAAATCCCTCATGCGGGTCGCCGGTTTTGACGAAGCATTTCAAAGCTGGGGCGGGGAGGATATTGAGTTGGGTCTTCGCTTATATGTAGCCGGAGTTCCGTTTGCATTTGCATATGATTGTGAGGCAATTCATTGTCCTCATGGTCGGTCGACGATTTCTCTTGAGGGCTCTGATCACTACAGTCGGTATCTCTATAAGAAACATCCATCAAAAGCTACTCTTCTGTTGATGCAACCCCATATCCCTTGGATGGAAATTGTTAGAGCGGTGGAAGAGTAGGTCGATAGAAGGGGTTGGCGGCCTTTTGTGAATACAGCTCAAAATAATAAAAAAGCCACTAAAAAAGTGGCTTGATTAATGTTTTGGACGATTCTTGAAAACTTAAGAAATCTAGCGAAATGCTATATGTGGACTAGACGTTAAACAAGAAGTGCATTACATCTCCATCGCGCACAATATATTCCTTGCCTTCCTTGCGTGCTTTGCCCGCGTTCTTCGCGCCTTGTTCGCCGTTGTACTGCACGAAGTCTTCGTAAGAAATCGTTTCGGCGCGAATAAATCCTTTTTCAAAGTCGGTGTGGATTACGCCAGCTGCTTGTGGTGCGGTAGCGCCTACCGGGATGGTCCAGGCGCGTACTTCTTTTACGCCAGCGGTGAAGTAGGTTTGCAGGCCGAGTAATTGATAGCCAGCACGGATTACGCGGTTCAAACCGGGTTCTTCCATTCCCATTTCATCCAGGAATTCTTTTTTGTCATCACCTTCAAGTTCGGCGATGTCGGCTTCGAGTTTGTTGCAAATCGGTACTACGATGGACTTTTCTTCCGCTGCAATTTTACGCACTACGTCCAGATGTGGATTATTTTCAAAACCGTCTTCGGCCACGTTGGCGATGTACATGGTGGGTTTGAGAGTGAGCAAATTGATTTCTTTGAGCAGCGCGACTTCTTCTTTATCCAGCGGGAAAGAGCGCAGTGGTTTTGCTTCGTTTAAGTGTGGTTGGATTTTTTCCAGCAGCGCTTTCATTGCGATGGCGTGTTTGTCTCCGCCCTTGGCAGATTTGGTGTAGCGGTTGATGGCTTTGTCTACTGCTTCCAGATCTGCAAGTGCAAGTTCGGTGTTGATGACTTCGATATCCGCCGCCGGGTTTACGCCATTGGCCACGTGGATGACGTTGTCGTCCTCGAAGCAGCGCACCACGTGAGCAATGGCGTCGGTCTCGCGAATGTTGGCGAGGAATTTGTTGCCCAGACCTTCACCCTTGGAGGCGCCGGCGACAATGCCGGCAATGTCGATGAATTCCATGGTGGTGGCAATGACGCGTTCAGGCTTTACGATTTCAGCAAGTTTGTCCTGGCGAGGATCGGGTACGGTTACGATACCAGCGTTGGGTTCAATGGTGCAGAAGGGGAAGTTTTCGGCGCTGATACCGGCATTGGTCAGCGCATTGAACAGTGTTGATTTGCCGACGTTGGGCAGGCCGACGATGCCGCAGTTAAAACCCATGGTGATGTCTCTTTGAGTGAATATGTGCCGAGGACAAAAAGTGGAGGCGGCGCGAGGCAGCCTGAAAAAGGGCAGCATTATAGCTGGTTTGCTTGCGAGCGGGGCGATCCTTGCCCCGCGATTCTATTTTTAGGGGGCGCAGCGTTTGATGGTGGGGGCGAGCCAGAGTCCGTGATCGCAACGGTTGTTATAGCCTGCGTCGGTCACTAGCGTAAGCTTGCTGGCGGCGCTGATGGGCACCTTGGCGAACTGGATATCGCCCGGGCGCATGTGGCCTGAATTAAAGGCGGGTTTGTTATCCAGCAGAATTTTGAATGTCATCCCATCCGAACAACCAGAGCTCGAGGAAAGCCCCATGCCGATTTCGAGTATTTCATCAGCGGGATTGAGTTCCATGCTCCACTGGCTGTCGCCGTGTACTCCAAGGCCGGAATAAAAATTCTGGTCGGCAATGGGCAGGCCGCCGTAGTAGGCGCCCACCTCGTTATTAATGCTGAGGGTATCGTGATCCTGTTTGCCGGTGAATCCGCTTAAATCCAGTGGACGATAGCAAGCTTGTTCCGCCTGTGGTTTGCGCGTGATTGCAGCGTAAAAGCCGAAGGTCTGAATATCAAAACCCAATGGCGAGAACTGGTGCAGCTCGGACTTGTGGGCAACCCAGTAGTTGCGATTGATAATGCGGTCTGCGTTGATCCCGAAGGTAACTCGACCAAAGCCTTCGACATTGGCAAATGGCGAGGTTGGGTCGGGAATAATTGCCGTCGCCACATATTCCTTCGGGTTGGGGCGCAAAAAATAGAGGCTATTGGTGTAAACGCTGTGTTGGGTCACTGTTATCGGTGCATCAGGCGGTGCTTCCGCCACTATTGTCTCCAGCGACTCTCCAAGGCCTGGGAAAAAATTCTCGGTGATCCGCTCTTGCCACGAGTTGAAGTAGTAGAGAGTGAAAAACGCTCCCACCGCCAAGAGGCTGAACTGGGCAATTTTATTCCAGAGAGTAAATCCGCTAACTAACCAGAACCCACGGGCTGATAGCCACAGTGAGGGCAGCCAAATGAAATTGATGCGATTGATGTTGGCTGAAGTGCAGCAGGCGGTTATCAGCGCGCAGACCAGCCACGCAAGCATAAGTTCGTCGGTCAGGTTACGCGCGCGCAATGCATAGCCAGCACCGAGCATTAAGAAGGGGGTTAAAATCCAAAGCTGAGGCCCCCAGTGAGGCGCAGCATTCCAAGGGAGGCCGTCGTCACGTGCCCCGAGCAACATCCGGAATACCTCGATGGCATTTTTTGGGATTTGGCTCCACCCGTTTTCAGCCAGAGGTAAGAACATCCCGCTGTAGCGAGCCTCGCTTGGGTATTTTGGAATGGTAATTGGGCCCCACTGTAAATGGCCTGAGCCAAAACTGTTGTTTAGGATAAACGCCATTATAGGGAGGGCCACAAAAAAGGCGGCAAGACCACTGATCATCAACCATGTAAAAGGAATTGGGCGTTGACGAGCCATAATTAGCCAGGCACAGAGTAGAAACAGTGGTGCGAAAAAATAAGCGGTACCGTAGGCATAGACGGTGCCTGCTAGAACGGCCGAGCCTCCAACCAACCAGCGCAGGTCGGCTTTGGCCTTGGTCAGGCAGTAGACCGCAAGCAGTGCTACGGGCGGCGCAGCGTTGGACTCCAAAGCCCAACGTGATGCCATCAGGTGCCACGGACTGGTGGCTATCACCAGTAGTGCCCAAAAAGCCAGTTGTTGATCCTGCCGACGGCCCAGGCGCCAGAAAATCCACAAACCCATTACACCCAAGCACGCGGCGGCGAGCCGAAGGTTAGCAACACTGGGTCCACCCAGTGCGATAAAAGGCATGGATAGGTAAGCATAGAGCGCATTTTGGCCGCTGCCCCAGGCAATAAAGTGCACTGGCCAGCTAAGCCCGTGGCGGTCAATACCTTCGCTCAATAGTGCCCAAGCGTCATAGCCAGAGGAGGCTTCATCTTGATTAAGTCCCCCTGGGTACTCACCCAACCACAGTAGGCGCGCCGCAGCGGCGAGAACAAACAGGGCGAGGGTGGCCCAGTACAGTGAGTAGCTGAAGCGGACTTTCGAATATCTGCCGATGGGCTCCAGAGGTAATAGCAGGTTTGATCCTAACTCAAAATGTTGTGGTAGAGGATTAGTCATGGCGCTGCTCCACCAATTCAATTGTCTTTCGGGTTGCGGGGGATGTGCTCACTTGGGATGAGGGGTCGGCCAGGGGTGTGGCGACCAGTGGTGTTGGAGGGTAAAAGCTGCGCACCCAGCGAGCGAGTTTTGCCGTGTTTTGCATCGCAGGCCATTCGAGCCAACGCCAGCTCAGTGCAGAAATAGCGACTATCACTGGCGTGATTGCGATCATCAACAGAACATGTTGTTGCTCTGTCATGGCGCTGCTGATTTCGGGGCTGAGGACCCAGTTAAATGTCAGATAGAGTACGAGTCCGTGAAGGAGGTAAATACCGTAGCTGATATTGCTCAGCGCGCGACAACCGCGACTTGTCAGTAAGCCAAACAGATTCGTGCCCGCAGCTATGCTGGTGAATGCCACCGTCAGGATCAGCAGGCGAGTGTAGTATTCGTTGGTGGTAAAACAGGTGTAGCCGATGATCAGACATGCCAGGGCTACCCAGTTCATGCCGCGGAGTAGTTGACGTAATTCCGCATGGCGAATCGCCAAAGCGGCAACGAATCCTCCGACGAACCCCCACAGCAGGGTGGCGTCTAAACCCCAGTAACTGAAGGTTAGCACGCAGGCCGCGCTGATCAGCAGCCAGGGCAAGGGATTGGTTTGGCTGCGGCTACCGAGCAGTAGGCTGACGGCAGGTAAGCACAGGTAAAAAAACCATTCGTAGGGAAGTGTCCAAACCACGCCTGCAGTTAGCAGATGAGTATTTGGAAAACCATTGATGTCGGCGTGGCTGGGGATAGTAAATAGTAGCCAGTGACGCAAACTGGTCCAGAACTCATGCCAATCCTGTTGCATGGTAAAACCCGACTTAACAGTAATCAGGGCAAGAATAAGTAGCAGGACTGTAAAATATAGCGGCCCCAGGCGCAGCAGTCTTGAGCAATAAAGCCTTAGCCAATCGAGCGGTTTTTGGCGCGCTTCCAATAGCTTATGGCCAAACAAAAAACCGCTAACCATGAAGAACAGGCAAATGCTGGTTTGTCCAAAGTTTTCATAAAGTACAGAATCACCACCGTGCCAACCCTGGCCTCTGGAGTAATAAAACCAGTAGACGCTATGGTGCATAAACACCGTCAACGCCAGGAGGCCCCGCAGGCCATCCATTGCGGCAAATTCATGAGTATCGTTTGCGGCTGTATCGCGCACCAAAAGTCGTGCGCAGATGAGCGCCAATAAAGTAATTAACACTGGCTGTAATAAGCCATTGATTGAGAGATATGCCATGGTGGGCCGTCCTGAGCAAGGCAACCTGGTCTGAGGTTGATTTTATTGTTCTATAAAGAAGTTGCCTGGCGATTTGTTATTGTTGGTTTGTAGTAAAGGCTTGCAGTTGCGCATGCTAACAAATTGACAGATAGGTTTTCGACTGCTGTTTACATTATTAATGATTTTTATGGTGTTATTTTTTGGGGTCAGTATGCAGCTTTTTCATCGCCGAATTCCAATCCCCTTTAATCGCATCAGGTGCACATTGGATTGCACGCGAGATTGCGCCATCAATCAACTCCTGTTCGGCAGATGGGGCGCGTTTCAACACAAAATTGGCAACCAGTGGTGCGGCACCCGGATGGCCAATCCCCAAGCGCAGACGAGGGAAGTTCTGGTTGTTGCCGAGTGCGGCGATGATATCGCGCAGGCCGTTGTGGCCACCGTGGCCGCCGCCTTGTTTAAAGCGTGCTATGCCTGGTGCCAGGTCTAATTCATCATGGGCTACAAGAATGGCAGCCGGGGGGATTTTAAAGAAGTTGGCCATGGCGCCTACCGATTGCCCGCTGCGATTCATGTAAGTAGTGGGGATTAGCAGGCGCAAATCTTGCCCTTGAAAATTGGCGCGTGCGGTATAGCCGAAGTATTTATTGTCGGGTACCAATGAGACGCCGAGCTTGCGTGCAAATTCTTCAACAAAATCCTGCCCGGCATTGTGGCGTGTGCGCTCGTATTCGCTGCCAGGGTTGCCCAGGCCAACAATTAACTGGATTGCATTGCTCATGTATAAATTCCGGATCCCGATTTTCAATGGTATCTATTTTCAAAATACCGGTTTCTAAAAGATGCGCAGTATAAATAAAAAAGGGCGGAGTCCGAAGACACCGCCCTTTTTGCATTCCAGCGAGAATTAAGCTTCTTCGCCTTCCGCACCGCCTTTCGGCTTAACGATGGTGGCAACGGCCAGATCGTGGTCAGCACCTTTTTGCAGGTCAGCAGAAACAACGCCGGTTGGCAGTTTCAGATCGCTGATGTGCAGGATGGTGCCTACTTCTGCATCAGCCAAATCAACTTCGATGAACTCGGGCAGTTGGTGTGGCAAGCAGATGATGTCCAGTTGGGTCAGGTTGTGAACCACTTTACCGCCCTGGATTTTCACGCCTTTGGAAGTTGCTTCGTTGATGAAGTGCAGAGGTACGTGAGTGTGTACCTTGGTTGCTTTATCAACACGCAAGAAGTCCAGGTGCAGTACTTGTGGCTTGGATGGGTGGCGTTGAACGTCTTTCAGAATTACGTCTTCAGCAGTGCCATCTACGCTCAGGCTGATGATGTGAGAGTAGAAAGCTTCGTGTTCCAAGTGCTTGATCAGCTCTTTGTGAGAAACGCTTACGCTCGCCGGGTTTTTGTTACCGCCGTAAATAACAGCAGGAACTTGATCAGCCAAACGACGCAGGCGGCGGCTCGCACCTTTCCCCAAATCGTTACGGGCAGTTGCATCTAATTTAAAGTCTTCAGACATTTTTCCGTCCTCAATTTTCCGTACAGATCCGCGACCAGAACCTGACGGGTTTCAGTAACCAGCTTCGGCGAGCATTTTTGATAAAGTCAGACTGCGAATGCGCGGACAATTTCTCGATGCTTCGCTGAGCGGGATTGAATCGGTTACCACCAGTTCATCCAGCTCGGAATTATTGATATTGTCGATTGCCTTGCCGGACAGTACCGGGTGGGTGCAGTAGGCGATTACGCGTTTGGCACCGTGTTGTTTCAGTGCTTTGGCTGCGCTGCACAGGGTGCCGGCGGTGTCGATAATGTCATCAACCAGTAAACAGGTGCGGCCTTCTATTTCACCGATAATGTGCATCACTTCTGCAACGTTAGCGCGCGGGCGACGTTTATCGATGATCGCGAGATCAATGCCCAATTGTTTGGCGACAGCGCGTGCACGCACTACACCGCCGATATCGGGCGAGACCACGATCAGGTCTTCAAATTTTTGCTGTTCGATGTCTTCCAGCAGCACGGGTGAACCGTAAACGTTATCTACCGGTACATCAAAAAAGCCCTGGATTTGTTCAGCGTGCAGGTCAACGGTGAGTACGCGGTCAACACCGACACCTACCATCATGTCGGCGACGACTTTGGCAGTGATGGGTACACGGGCGGAGCGCACGCGGCGATCCTGACGCGCATAGCCGAAGTAGGGGACCACGGCGGTGATACGGCCGGCAGACGCGCGACGCAGCGCATCTACCATCACAATCAATTCCATCAGGTTGTCGTTGGTTGGGGCGCAAGTGGATTGCACAACAAACACATCGCGACCGCGAACGTTTTCATTCAGCTCGACCGCGATTTCGCCATCGGAGAATTGCGACACTGAAACATCACCCAATGGGCGGCCCAGGTGTTCCACAATTTTTTTGGCGAGTTCGGGGTTTGCGTTGCCGGTAAAGACCATTAAGTCAGTCACGTCAGATACCTTTGCTGATTGCCGGTAGATAAAAGCCAGAGCCGAATGTCTGTCTGCACGAAGCAGGTTTTTTTACCCTTGGGATTTTAGCGGAATACACGGAAATCGCTAAACACCGGGAATTTATTAACGAGGGAATCTGAGAAAAAGATGGCAGGGGCGGAAGGACTCGAACCTACGAATGGCGGGATCAAAACCCGCTGCCTTACCACTTGGCGACGCCCCTGTTGTGACTTGATTTAGAAGTCTGGAAGCAGTTTGTAGAGCGGTGATTGATTAACACCTTGTGCTACAAAACCCGGCAGATGTTCAGGCAATTGTGCCTGTACTTGCTGTGCTTCTTCTGCCGACTCAAAGCTTGCAAAAACGCAGGCTCCAGTTCCAGTCATCTTTGCGTTGCGATCAAATTTCTGTAGCCAGGTAATTGCTTCATTCACAGGTGGATAAAGCGTTTTTACCAAGGCTTCGCAGTCATTTTTACCGCCCCGCTCAAGGAAGGCCGCCACTTTAATGGCCGAAGTATCTCTTGTCAAATCTTTGTTAGAAAAAATTTCAGCAGTGGATACGTGGCAATCAGGTTGCACAACCAGAAACCATTTTGCTGGAGTTTTGATAGGTAGAAGCTGCTCGCCCACCCCTTCGGCCCATGCAGTTTGCGCATTGATAAAGACGGGAACATCGGCGCCCAGCGTTAAACCTATTGCCTGCAATTGTTGTTTGCCCAAATTGCAGTTCCATAAATGATTGAGGGCAACCAGGGTGGTTGCGGCATTACTGCTGCCACCGCCAATGCCGCCGCCCATGGGCAGGCGTTTTTCCAACTGTATATCCACGCCGGCATTGGCTGGTTTGAAGGGTTCCAGCGCGCGTGCGGCTTTGACAATCAGGTTTTGCTCAAAGGCGACACCGGGGATGTCCGGTTGCAGGCTGATGCGGTTGTCGCTATTGGGTGTGAAACTGAGGGTATCGCCATAGTCGAGCAACTGAAACAGGGTTTGCAGGTTATGGTAACCATCGGCGCGGCGCCCGGTGATATGCAGGAATAAATTCAGCTTGGCGGGTGAGAGCAGTGTTAGGGGCGACATAATTTTGCGCGGCTTATTGTTGGGGTTGGCCAAGCTGCCAAGCACGGATGGCGAGTATCAGGCGTACATCCTGATACTCCGCTGTAATCTTGCCTGGCAGGGCGAGGGTTTTGCCGGCAAAGGTTTGATCGCTGTAGTTGCTGTAGGTAATTAGCCAGTCGCCCTGCTGCAATTGGGCGATAAGTCCATCGCTGTTTTGCTCCAGACGGGTGATGCGGCCTTTGGGGGCGGGCACGCCGCGCACCCAGTAGGCCAATTGGGTGACAGGAAGTGTCCAGCCCAAGTGTTGTTTGATCAAGGCTTCCGGGGTTTTGGCTTCCTGGGCCGGCTCACCGGTTTGCTCCAGGCGCACCTTTCCGGGCTTGCCGGTGATGATCATACGTTTCTGGCCGAGTGGGCCAGCGAGGTTGAGCTGGTAGTTGGCTGTTTGCTGTACCCATTTCAGGCTGGCGCTGCCGCTGTCATCCGCCGTGCGAATCCCCAATTTGCCACTTAGTTGCCAATCGCCAATCGCCTGAAGTTGCTGTTGGTGTTCGCGCAGGTTTTCGGGTGGTGTCAATCCGGGGCGATGAACGCAAGCGCTCGCTGCTAACGCCAAAATGAGCACCATTAAACGAGAGAAATTCATAGATCGGCCTTGAGGCGTTGCAGGGTTTCCTGGATGACCGGGTCACCCGGTGCGAGTTTGATGCCTTCTTCCCAGATGCGGCGGGCCTCGTCTTTTTCGCCGATCACCCAGAGGATTTCGCCCAAATGGGCGGCGATTTCGGTATTGGGGCCGGTATTAAACGCATTGCGCAGTTGGCTGAGCGCCTCTGGGTATTTACCCAGACGATAGAGCAGCCAGCCCATGGAATCCATGATGGCTGAATCATCGGGTTTCAGGCGCAGGGCTTTCTCCAGCAGTTGTTGGGCCTCGTCGTAGCGTTGGGTGCGGTCGGCCAGTATGTAGCCCAGGGAATTAAGCGCGGACACATTATTGGCATCCAGCTTGAGTATCTGGCGCAAATCCTGTTCGGTTGCGGTAAGCCGGTTGCGCTGGTTGTTCAGCATGGCGCGGGCAAACAGCAGGCGGGTACTGTTGGGATAACTAACCAGACCTTCGCTCAGTACCTTGTCCGCTTCGGTCAAATAATTGTGTTTGACCAGGGTTTGCCCATGCAAGGTATAAAGCGCCTCGCTCTGGTCGGGAAAGCGCAATCGCACTCTGTTCATATGTTGCTGGGCGCTGAGGAAATCCTGCTGGCGCACAAAAATATCCAGCAAGCTCAAGGTAGCGGAGAGAAAGTCATTGCCGCTATCTACCTGCAAGTAATGAATGATTGCCTCGGACGAATCCTGGCGCGCTTCGGCCATACGCCCCAGATAATAATGGGCGGTGGACAGATGTTGATCCTTGTCGAGCAGCTCTTCAAAGGTTTTGCGCGCAGTTTCTGTATCCTTGCGCTCCATGGCGATTATGCCGAGTGATAGCAGCAGGTCGCCGTCCCCCGGGCGCTGCTTGACGAGTATCTGGAATTGCTGTTGGGCGAGATCCAGGTCATGGTGGGTGAGTATGCGCGCATACTGTTGGCGCAGGCTGGTGTTGTCCGGGTAGAACTCCAGCAGGGCTGCCATTTTGGCAATGGCTTCCTGGTCGCGTTTGAGTTGATGCAGCAGGTTGGCTTCCAGGATGGCGGCGGGAATACTGCGTGGGTGCAGCTTAAGTGCTTGATGGGTGAGGTTCATCGCCTCCTGATACTTGCCCTGTTGCTGCAGCAATATGCCGGTGCCGACGATGAGTTGCTCATCCTGCGGGTGCTGCTGTAACTGGCTGGCAAAATCGCTAAGTAGTTTGGCTCGCTCTTCATCCTCCAGGCGGGCCGCATTGGCGGCAATATTCTGGAACAGCGGTTCGCCCCCTTCATCCAGCAAGCGCACAGAATAGTTAAAAGCCTCGCGCAACTGTCCGGCCTGCAAATAGGCCATGGAGGTGTTTGCCAGGGCGTCTTTGCTATGTGGGCTGGCGTCTACCCAGATGCGCGCCATTTCCAGTGCCAGGTCATTGTTGTTCATATAGCGGGCGATCAGGGTGGCGCGCTCGGCAATTTGTGGGTCATGGGTTTCACGCGCCTGCTGGCTATAGTTGCTTAATGCCAGGTCATATTGTGCGCGGCTACCGGCAATTTCTGCGGCTAATAATGAGTAGAGTGTTTCGGTGGGGAAGGGGCGCGTCGGTTGCTCTATACGTACTTCGATAGGCTGCTTGATTGGCGCAATCTCCTCTGGTTCCGGGGCAGCCACACTGCGGGCGGATTGCAAGCTGCAGCCGCTCAAGACCCAAAAGAGTGTGACACTGGAAAAGATTAGCGGGCGATGTTTGACCATGCTCAACCGGAAAAAGATTAACGGCGTGCTGAACAGCAGCACGGCCAGCCATCATATTAAAGTCCAGTGCGCCGTGCCAGTGCAGGATGGGTTTCCATCAGGTTGCGGGTGTAAAGATAGGTCTGCTGGATTAAATAGGCGTCACCGCTGGCCCTGTGGCGTTTGATATCCAACTGCTTCGCCAGGCGTTTCTTGGTTTCATCCCATGCCAGCAATTGGGCCTCTGTGGCGATTATTTCAATAGGGCTCAGGTGAAAGACAGGGCTGATGCGCGCAGCAAAAAATAAACGGTTCAGCCAGGGGCTGTCGTGGGTCCATGCATCGCTGTAGACGGTGGTTTCGCCGATGAATTGGTTGAGCTCAATGCAAATTTCTTTAGGGCAGCGGCCCCGGCTTTCGACCAGTTCGCGCGATATGCCGTGCACTGCCTGGGCACTGCCGCACCAGTGTTGCCAGTCGGGTTCAGGGCGGATCAGGGCGCAGTAGCGCTCACCGCTACTTTTGACTACGCCGATTTCAATGGGATAACTGCGTGAGCCAAATCCTGAGGCCTCTATATCTATAATGGTTGGGCAGCCGTGTTTACGCATAGAGCATCTGTTCCCCGATATTGCGTTTGAGTATAGGCGGATAAGCAGAAAAACGCGCCAACATAACGAGATAAGAAAATGCGCTTTAATAAACGGTATTTATGACAGGAATATAAGCTTGCCTCTTGTCACACCGCGTCCATGACCGGACAATACCGGCCTCTAAAACGATACGCGCCATTCATGACCCTGTTAGCCTTTGGTATCAATCACACCACTGCCCCTCTTGCCCTGCGCGAGCGGGTAGCGTTTGCGCCGGAAAACCTGCATTCCGCCATGCAGGAAGCCTGCGCCCATGCGGGTTTGGCAGAAGTTGCAATCCTGTCGACATGCAATCGCACCGAAATTTACGCTAACAGTGAGAACGATGCGGCGACTATCCAGGCCTGGTTAGTCAGCCATACGGCGATTGAGGCGGATGACCTCGCCAAAAGTTACTACTGCTACCAGGATCAGGAAGCCGTGCGTCATATGATGAAAGTCGCCGGCGGTCTGGATTCCCTGGTGCTGGGTGAACCGCAAATTCTGGGCCAAATGAAATCGGCCTTCGCCTCGGCGAAAGAAGCCGGCACCCTGGGGGCGGAGTTACATGCCACTTTCCAGCATGTTTTCAATATCGCCAAGCGCGTGCGTACCGAAACAGCGATTGGCGAAAATCCGGTTTCCGTTGCCTATGCAGCCGTTAGCCTGGCACAACAGATCTTTTCCAACCTCAAACAGGATACGGCGCTGCTTATTGGTGCGGGTGAAACCATCGAGCTGGTAGCGCGCCATCTGGCTGAGCAGGGCATCAAACATATTATCGTTGCTAACCGCACCCTGGATCGCGCCCAGCGATTGGCCGCTGAATTTAATGGCGAAGCGATTTTACTGGCCGATATCCCCGAGCAATTGCATCGCGCCGATATCGTTATTTCCTCTACCGCCAGCCAGTTGCCACTCCTGGGGAAAGGCGCGGTGGAATCAGCGCTTAAAAAGCGCAAACACAAACCCATGTTTATGCTGGATATCGCCGTGCCACGCGATATTGAAGAGCAAGTGGGCGAGCTGGACGATGTGTATCTTTACACCGTGGATGATTTGCACGCGGTTATCGATGAAAACAAAAAATCCCGCGTTGCGGCGGCCGACCAGGCCGAGGAAATCATCAATGAAGGTGTTGAGCAATTCTTGCGGCACCAGCGCGCACTCAATGCGGTAGAAACAGTAAAAGCCTATCGCCAGAAAGCAGAACAAATGCGCGAT
>JAGKXA010000151.1 GCA_021151615.1 Cellvibrionaceae bacterium
CAAATAGCCTGGTGATTCGGAAAGGGATTTTACGTTTCTTGTCGAAACACTGATTGAGCTCACAGCTTAGGTGCTTTCACCCAGCCAGATATGCACCAGCTTCTCAATCCGCTCCAGATCATATTGGCGCAGGGCGTTGAGTAGCTGCTGGTGGCGCTGGTTGCCCAGTTGGGGCGCGGTCAGTGAGGTGATGATCTTCTTGCAGTTGCTCATATCGCCGCTGGCTGCGTGGCGGGCGAGTGCTTCCAGTTCATGCTTGATAAGCGTGATATCCGCCAGCGCCTCCTCTGAATCCTGACGGGATTGGGCTGAATAATCCGTCTCACCCACAAAACTGACCCCGGTAAACTGGTGCAGGGCTTTGAAAATGTCCTCAAAGGCGTAGGGTTTGCCGATAAAATCCTGAAACCCCTGCGCCAGATAAAAGGCGCGTTCGTGCTCCAGGCTGGAGGCAGACACGGCGACTATGGGGGTGTTTTGAAAACCGGGCTGGGAGCGCAGCTTGCGTAGCATTTCCAGGCCGTTGATACCCGGCATGCGGATGTCGGTAAAGATAATATCGAAGCTGTGGCTGGCACATTGCAGCAGGCCCTCATGGCCATCGCGCGCAAACAGCGTTGCGCAACCTATCTGGCGCAGCAGATCCACCAGTATCTCGCCACTTGCAGGATCATCCTCCACCACCAGTACACGGCATTGGCTACCGGGTTGTAGATGATGCATCACCTGCCGTCCCGGTTGCTCCAGCTCTATGTTTTCGCTTTTCAAGGGCAAGATTAAATAGGCCAGTGTTCCCTGCCCCAGTACGCTGGATAGTTGCAAGCTGCCGCCCATGCCCTCTGCCAGATGGCGCGAGAGTGCAAGGCCCAGGCCGGTACCGCCGGCATCTTCACCCGCCTGCCCTTGCTTGAAGGCGGCAAACAACTCAGCCATTTCTTTTTCGGCGATGCCAGGGCCGGTATCGCCAATGACAAATTCAATCTTGTTTTCCGCAAGCGGCATGACTTGCAAGCTGACACTGCCTTGCGGGGTAAATTTAATCGCGTTGCCAAGCAGGTTTAATAAAATCTGGCCAATCTTCTGGCGATCACCTTGCACGATATAGGGCGCGGTCAAATCAATCTGGGTAATTAGCTGCAAACCTTTATTGGTGGCGCGCTCGCGCATAATGGTTTGGATATCCATGACTTCCTGATACAAATCAAAATAATCGTGGCGTAAATTCAATACACCGGATTCGATTTTGGAGAGATCGAGAATATCGTTAATTAAGCCGAGCAAGCGCTGGCTGGAGGTCAAAATTAATTCGAGTCGCTCGCGTTGGTTGCCGGTAAATTTTTCATCGCGCATCAGCAATTGGGTGTAGCCGAGCACCGCGTTCAGCGGCGTGCGAATTTCATGGCTCATATTGGCGAGGAAGCGGCTTTTTGCGCGTGTTGCTTCCTCGGCCGTTTCTTTCGCAATCGATAATTGTTGTTCCGCTTCTTTTTGCGCGGCAATGTCGCGCCCGATTCCCAAAATACCGATAGGATTGCCCTGCTCATCGCGCACCGCAACTTTGGAAATATCGAGCAGGTAATCGGCCTGGCCTTCAATATGGATATGTTGTTCATATCTATGCAGCTGTGGAGTTTTTAGCGCGAGTTGATCGTTAAAACGAAATGCTTCCGAGAGTTCGCGTTGGACAAGCTGTTCTTCGGTATTGCCCACCACTTGATGTTCTTCTTTGCCGAGCATGCGTGCAAAGGCTTTGTTGCAACTGATGTACACGCCCTCAAGGTTTTTAAACCAGATGGGATCGGGAATATTATCCAGCAGGCTGCGCAGGTGTTGCTCGCGCTCCTTTAACGCCGCTTGCGATGCTTGCAATTGCTCCTGGGTTTGTTGGCGCTGCACAATTTCATTCAACAGCCAATCGTTAGCCGCGCGCAATGCCTCGGTGTGGGATAAGACTTCCTGCTCCAGCTTTTGCTGGATCTGGCGAAATAAGTCATCGTTCTTCTGGCGTGCGCGCAAATAAGCGGTGAGTAAACCAATCAGTGTCAAGCCAATTCCCAGTGCAGAAATTTGCAACCAACTGGGTAAATACCAGGGGCGGGATGCAACTGTCTCAGCCAGCAACGGGTAGGCGCTGGTCCGTTCCAGATACCCCAGTGCCGACACCAGGAACAGCACCAAACCTACCCCTGCACAGAGCAACAGGAAGGCTTGCGCGTGAGTGTTGTTTTGGCGCAGTCGGGGCACGAGCAGCCAGGCCAGTAATGATGTGACGACCAGCATTCCTACGCTGTCCCCCATCCACCAGAAAGCCCAGGTTTTGAAAAGTTCGTCGGTAGGCACTATCCCAAGGTAATTCAGTGACAGAGTGCCAACACTGGATGAAATCCCCGCGCACAAAAAAATGCTACCGATAAAATAGAGGGCGCGACGCAAACTGATCAATTGGTTGCGACTGAACAGGCCGCGATTCATGCGAGCGACAAGGGCGCATTGCGCGATTACTGCGCTGCTCATCAACAGCGTCATACTTACGCTGGTAAAGTTGACTCCGATTGCCGGGCCTATACTCATCAGCAGGCTGGCGCTGAGCGAGCCGATAAAAATCCCGGGAGCGACACGCAAACCAAATAACAAAAAGCCCAGGAGCGCGAAGCCAGCGGCAGGCCATACCAGAGTGACGTTGGAAGTGAGCGAGCTGTGGATCATGCCGAATTTCGCGAGGTAAAAATAACCCAGCGCAAAGGCGAGGTTTAACAGCGGCAGTTTGGCAAAAAAATAGAATTTGTTGCGCGCGAGATTCACCAAGAGAAAAACTCCATCAGGTGAGGTAATGTTCCAATGCCTGGGAGCTCAACTCCTCCGGTTTATGGTGGTGATAGCCCTGCCCCCAGTGCACGCCCAGCGCATAGAGTTGTTTGGCAACTTCAGCGGTTTCCACAAATTCGGCAATCACTTCTTTATCGAGCGAGTTGGCCATTTCAATAATGGATTTCACCATGGCGTAGTGCGATAAGTCCACATCCATATCGCGCACAAAAATGCCGTCAATTTTAATTTTATCGAACGCCAGTTGATGCAAGTAAGCGTAAGAGGCAAAGCCACTGCCGAAATCATCCAGTGCAAAGTGACAACCGAAATCGCGCAGGGTTTGCATAAACTTCCGCGCCGAATCGATATTCACAATGGCTTGGGTTTCGGTAATTTCAAAACAGAATTTATGCGCGGGGATTTGGTATTGCTGGAAACTGTTAATAATAAATGGCGCCAGCTGGGTCTCGCGAATTGAAATTGCCGACAGATTAATGGATACCAGATCCATTTTTTCCAGCAGTTGCGGATGCTGGGCAAATAAGCCCAACACATGGTTGATCATCCACTTGTCCAGCTCAGGAATTAAATGCAAACGCTCGGCAGGGCCGATAAATTCACCGGGTGAAATCATGCGTTTGGTGTGCGGGTCCCAGAGCCTGAGTAGCACCTCCAAACGGTAGGAAGATGAATACTTTTGCGCGCTGTCGGGAAAGTATTCCAGCAGTTGGAAGTAGGCGCGAAATAGCTGGTTTTGCAATGCATCCACAAGGCGTGAAGCCCAGTTGATATTGTCCTTGTGCAGGTTGCTACGTTTGGTGGCTTCTTCCAGGCTGAACACTGCGCCGCGCGCATCGCGCTTGGCCACAAAAATTACTTCATCGGCAGCGAGCATTACCTGATCGTAACTGACCATGGCGCGACTGAGCGGTAGTGCAGCGATGGAGGCCGCGAGTTTGAATTGGCGGTCTTCCCATTGGAAATTAAATTGCTCCAGATGCTTGAGGATGGTCTGTGCCAAATCAATGCCTTTGTCATGCTCGTTACCCTGAGTAACTACGACAAAACGATCACCCCCCAAACGGGCAAAAAAATCTTCGCGTGTTAACAAGCCGGCAACGCTATCGGCAAACTGGCGCAGCAATTCATCGCCGGCGATACAGCCGCAACTTTCGTTAATCAAACGGAAGCGGTCAATATCAATTAATAAAAACGTTGCGCTCAGGCTTTCCAACTGGATGCGTGCCAGCAATTCGGAAACATGGGCTTCAAGGGCGTTGCGATTGTGCAGGCGGGTTACAAAATCATGGGTGGCGAGGTAGTTGAGGCGGTCTTGCATATAGCGCCGTTCGTTGATTTCCTCGCGCAGCTGGCGGTTGGCGATGGTGAGTTCGGCGGTGCGTTCACGTACCTTGGATTCCAGTTCACGGTTGAAGGATTTTAGCTCGGCCAGCATTGCCTGGCGCTCCAGCTGATGGCGCACTCGCGCGCGCACTTCGTCGCTATTGATGGGTTTGGTAATGTAATCAGCACCGCCCACGCGAAAGCCCTGGCTGATATCGTCGGCGCGGGCGGTGACAAAAATAATGGGAATTTCGGTGGTGGACAAATCAGCTTTCAGGCGGGTACAAACTTCAAAGCCGTTCATATCCGGCATCATGACATCGAGCAGAACCAGGTCTGGCAGACGGCGTCCAGCCAGCTCCAATGCGCGCTCACCCGAGGTAGCAACCAGCAGTTCGCAATCCAGATCTTCAAGAATTCCACTGAGGACATCCAGGTTTTCGGGAGTATCATCCACCAGCAGGATACGCGGCACACTCGACATAACAAAAACATCCCTCGCTATCGTTGTCATCGGAATATAGCAGAAGGCAAAGGAATAGCTACGCGACGGTTATGAAGATTTGTTTAGTGCCAAATGCATTTACCAGATTCGCGCTATAACGTTCACCGAATTCGCGCCAGTAGGGGTTCGATTTATCGAACCCAATCTTGATGCAATATCGAACCCGGTATTGTGCAGGGTGCTTACCCCAACGTGGGGTTATTTCCTGAACCAAACCGCCAGCAATCCAATCGCAATCAGCGCAATAGTTGCGGGTGATAAATCGCTAAACAACCAATCGCGCAAGACGGCGGAACCCTGAGTGTCGCGGTAGAGGAAGTAAGCGGCGCTGCCGAAGGCGACCAGGGCGATCAATTTGCGGCGGCTATGGTGGTGTTTGTGCGCTTTGCGCGAACCGAGTTCCTGCGCGAGCGAATCCAAACGTTGGGACATTTGCGGCAATTGTTGCAGGCTGTTGAAAATCATATCCGGGACCTGGGGGAATTTTTCCATCCAGTCGGGTGCGGTGCGTTTGAGCTCGCGCCAGAGATTTTTAGGGTGGAAGCGGTTTTTCAGCCAGCGCTCCAGGTAGGGGTGAGCGGTGGCCCAGAGATCCAGATCGGGATACAGTTGGCGGCCCAAGCCTTCAATATTGAGCAGGGTTTTTTGCAGCAATACCAACTGCGGTTGCACTTCCATTTCAAAGCGGCGCGCAGTGCGGAACAAGGTCAGCAATACATTGGCGAAGGAAATTTCTTTGAGCGGTTTTTCGAAGATGGGCTCGCACACAGTGCGAATTGCCGCCTCCAATTCTTCCACGCGCACGTAGGCGGGAACCCAACCGCTTTTTACGTGCAGCTCAGCAACCTGGCGATAATCGCGGCGAAACATGGCGAGCAGGTTACGCGCTAAATAATATTGATCTTCGCGCGTCAGTGAGCCGACGATGGCCATATCCACCGCAATATATTGCGGCAATTGCGGATTCTTCATGGAGACAAAAATATTGCCCGGGTGCATATCGGCGTGAAAGAAATTGTGATCAAACACCTGGGTGAAAAAAATCTCCACGCCGCGCTCGGCGAGTTTTTTCATATTGGTATTTTGCGCATTGAGCGCTGTCACATCGGTAACGGGAATACCGTAGATGCGCTCCATCACCAGCACGTTGTGGCGAGTGTAATCCCAATAAACTTCGGGTACATAGAGCAGTGGTGAATTTAAAAAGTTGCGGCGCAATTGTGAACCGTTAGCGGCTTCGCGCTGTAGATCCAACTCATCGAAAATAGTCGTGCGATAATCCTGCACAATTTCCACCGGGTGCAGGCGCTTGCCATCGAGGGTATTGTTTTCCACCCAGCGCGCGACGCGCAACAGCAGCGCTATATCCTGTGCGATGACTTTTTCAATGCCGGGGCGAATCACTTTGATTACTACATCGCGGCCATCTTTCAAAGTCGCGGTGTGCACCTGCGCAACGGAGGCAGAAGCCAGCGGCGTAGCTTCGTAGCTGGCGAAAATATCGCTGACTCCGGCGCCCAGGGAGGATTCCACAATGCGCTGGAATTCGTCGCTGGAAAAGGGCGTGACATTGTCTTGCAGGTGGTTAAGTTCACTGACGATATCGTCCGGTACCAGATCCGGACGGGTGGAGAGCAACTGGCCAAATTTTACAAAGATCGGCCCCAGGTCTTCGCAGGCGCGTCTTAGACATTCACCGCGAGAAAGCTTAGGGGTTGGAAACAGGCGAAAGAAAATTAATAACAGGCGCGCGGCAAACGGCAGATTGTCGGGCAGCAATTTATCCAAACGATAACGGGCAAATATACGCAGGATTGTTAATAAGCGGAAAAACACCATCACGAAATAATTTCTCATTGTAGGTTGGCGGTGAGGAACGAACCCCAACGCGACTTAATCGCACAACACGATAAATTCCTTTCATGAGGGACGAATTTGATTTGGTTTTTTTAGCGATGTATCGGCGTTGCTTTGTTGGGCATCGTTCCTCAGCCCATCCTACGTTTCTCCGCCAGCAGCTTTTCTATGCGCGCGGCGGCGCGGTCGACCGCTAAACGTAGTTCATCTACCTGTTGGTAAAAATCTTCCAGCTCGGGTTTTGATACCAGCGCCTGATATTCTTCGGTGAGGAATTCTTTGCCCAGGCGTGCAGCTGTCTGTGCGCGATCTTTGGCCCAGCCGAATTTTGCGCGAATAACTTGCGCCGTCTGGTGGCCGATAATATCGCCGGTGAATTGGCTGAGCATATCTTCCCAGTCGATATCCAGATTTTTCAGTAGCTGTTGCAAGTCCGCCAGCAGTGTCAAATCGCCCATGGCGGTCACGCCGGAATATTTCAGGTTGTGAATTTCAGTGGTGGACAATTGCAGCAGCGCCATCAGCGAACCGCTCAGTTGCGTGTCTACCTCGCCATCCCAATTCGCCATCAATTGGATGTCTTCATCCAGCGGCATCACAAATAAATTAACGGTGACGGGCGCGGTGATATTTACCGCGAGGATTTTGCCCGAGAGGCGCGCGAGCTTCAGGCGTGTTGCCGGGTCATAGCGCAGCGCGGTGTTGATAATTTTTTCCGCGCTGGCGAGGGCAGCTGTAGTAAGCATCGCAGTAATTCCCCTTAGGGCTTGATGCCCTTGTGCAGCGCAACTATGCCGCCGGTCATATTGTGGAATTCGGTGCGCACAAAGCCGGCGTTGTCCATCATTTCTTTCAGGGTTTGCTGATCCGGGTGCATGCGAATGGATTCAGCCAAATAGCGATAGCTTTCTGCATCGTTGGTCACCAGCTTGCCCATAAACGGCAGCACTTTGAATGAGTAGGTGTCGTACACCTTGCTCAGCAAATCGTTTTGCGGTTTGGAGAATTCCAGCACCAGCAAGCGGCCGCCAGGTTTCAGCACACGCTGCATGGAGCGCAGGGCCAAATCCTTATCGGTCACATTGCGCAGGCCAAAGGCGATGGTGATGCAATCAAAGGTGTTGTCGGGGAAAGGCAGGTATTGGGCATCGCACTGGGCGAAGCCGATATTGCCGGCAATACCGCGATCAATTAAACGGTCGCGGCCCACACCCAGCATGGAGGCGTTGATGTCGGCGAGGATCACCTGCCCGCTGGCGCCCACGCGCTTGGCGAACTGGTAGCTCAGGTCGCCGGTGCCGCCGGCGATATCCAATACCTTGTGGCCGGCGCGCACGCCCGAGGCTTCAATCGTGAAGCGCTTCCACAAGCGATGGATGCCGCCGGACATCAAATCATTCATCAAGTCATATTTGGCGGCGACAGAATGAAAAACCTCGGCGACGCGCTCGGCTTTTTCTTCGACCGGAACCTGTTGAAAACCAAAGTGCGTTGTTTTTTTATCGTTCATGGGGTTATCCAATGCAGGACTTAAGAATGAAAGGAGCAGGCGCTCGCTGAATCAGGGCGGCATTGTACAATGCCTGTCTATTTCTCACACCCGAAAAATCCCTTCTGATGTGGCGGGTTTCACAGGAGTTGATTGTGCGCAGCGCACTTGTCTTTGTTGGTTTGTTATTGGCGGTTGCCCCGGCGATTGCGGGAGATCTTAAACCCTTCGCGACCGATGGCTGTTCCCTCTGGATTGATGGCCCGCCGGATCGCCCTAACCTTTGGCGACACTGCTGTGTGGCCCATGACCTGGCGTATTGGATTGGCGGCACCCGGGCGCAGCGCAAGCAAGCGGATATAGTCCTCAAACAATGTATTAAGGATGCGCAACAGCCATTGATCGCTGACCCGACCTACCACGGCGTGCGCTTGGGGGGTGGGCCCTACTGGCCATCCACCTATCGCTGGGGTTATGGCTGGGATTATTTCAGTGCGGACAGGTTATGGCCGCGCGGTTATAAAACCCCGAGCGCCGCCGAGCAAACGCAAATTGCCCTTCAAATGCCCGCTGCGTTGCTATTAATGCAGGACGATGCGCGCAGGTACCCAGCGAACAAGGCCGTTACCACCCTTAACAAATAATCTTGTCACAAATGGGTGTTTGAATGCGTCCAAGTGAATTACAATCGCCGCCGCAATTGGGTGGTTCAGGTCGTCAAATAGCATCTAGACTCTAACTGCTCAATGCGCGGCCAGATGGCTCCCAAACCACCGCCGGTTTTTCCTCGGCTCCCTGTTCCAGTGAGCTGGCCGGATGGTTCGCCAGGTAACCAGCGCTGATGTGTAGGGCATCAGTACAAGCACCACCCAGAGGCGTGCTCGCCAGCAAGTGAAATTCCATTCGTTTATTTTTTGTGGGGATCCCATGAAATTTCGCTTTCCTATTGTCATCATCGATGAAGACTTCCGCTCCGAGAACACCTCGGGTTCCGGTATTCGTGCCCTGGCCGACGCCATAGAGCAAGAAAACTGGGAGGTGCTGGGTGTTACCAGCTACGGTGATCTGTCGCAGTTTGCGCAGCAACAATCGCGCGCCTCTGCATTTATTCTCTCGATCGATGACGAAGAATTTGGTACCGGCTCGCAAGAAGAGACGGATCATGCCCTGAAAGCCCTGCGTGCGTTCGTCGAAGAAATTCGCTACAAAAACGCCGACATTCCGATTTATTTGTACGGTGAAACGCGCACTTCACGCCATATCCCCAACGACATCCTGCGCGAGCTGCACGGCTTCATTCATATGTTTGAAGACACGCCCGAATTCGTGGCGCGCCATATTATCCGCGAAGCGAAATCCTATCTGGATGGTTTGGCGCCGCCGTTTTTCCGCGCATTGGTTCATTATGCGCAAGATGGTTCCTATTCCTGGCACTGCCCGGGTCACTCCGGTGGCGTGGCCTTTTTGAAATCGCCCATCGGGCAGATGTTCCACCAGTTCTTCGGTGAGCGCATGCTGCGCGCCGACGTGTGTAACGCAGTGGAAGAGTTGGGCCAATTGTTGGATCACACCGGCCCTATCGCCGCCTCCGAGCGCAACGCCGCGCGTATTTTTAATGCGGATCACTGCTACTTTGTGACCAATGGTACTTCCACGTCCAACAAAATGGTGTGGCACTCAACCGTGGCGCCGGGCGATATTGTGGTAGTAGATCGCAACTGCCATAAGTCGATTCTTCACTCGATCATCATGTGCGGCGCGATTCCGGTATTCCTGATGCCGACGCGCAACAACCTCGGTATTATCGGCCCGATCCCGCTGGAAGAATTCACCCCGGAAAGTATCGAGCGCAAAATCCAGGCGAATCCGTTTGCACGCGAAGCCAACAACAAAAAGCCGCGCATTCTCACCATTACCCAATCGACTTACGACGGTGTGCTCTACAACGTAGAGACACTGAAAAATATGCTCGATGGCAAAATCGACACGCTGCATTTCGATGAGGCCTGGTTGCCGCACGCCACTTTCCATGAGTTCTACCAGGACATGCACGCGATTGGCAAAGATCGCCCGCGCGCCAAAGAGTCGATGATTTTCTCCACCCAATCCACGCACAAATTGCTCGCCGGTTTATCGCAAGCATCGCAAGTGCTGGTGCGCGAATCGGAAAAAGTAAAACTCGACCAGGATGCGTTTAACGAAGCCTACCTGATGCACACCTCCACTTCGCCGCAATACTCGATTATTGCTTCGTGCGATATTGCAGCGGCCATGATGGAAGCGCCGGGTGGGCACGCGCTGGTAGAAGAATCGATTCTGGAAGCACTGGATTTCCGCCGCGCCATGAAAAAAGTGGACGAGGAGTGGGGCCAGGATTGGTGGTTCCAGGTCTGGGGCCCGGATGAGTTTGCTGCAGACGGTGTCGGCGATCGCGAAGACTGGGTACTGCGCAGCGATGACAACTGGCACGGCTTCGGCAAACTCGCGCCGAATTTCAACATGCTCGATCCGATCAAGGCGACCATTGTTAACCCCGGTTTGTCAGTGAATGGTCAATTTGCCGAGACAGGTATTCCTGCGTCTATCGTGACTAAATACCTGGCTGAGAACGGCGTAATTATCGAGAAGTGCGGCCTCTATTCGTTCTTCATTATGTTCACCATCGGCATCACCAAAGGCCGTTGGAATACCCTGGTAGCCGCGCTGCAACAATTTAAAGATGACTACGACAAGAACCAGCCGATGTGGCGCATCATGCCCGAGTTTGCGCAAGCCAACCCGCGCTACGAGCGCATGGGCCTGCGCGACCTCTGCCAGCAGATCCACGATTTCTACAAGGCTTACGACGTTGCGCGCTTGACGACGGAAATGTATCTCTCCGATATGCAACCAGCGATGAAACCTTCCGATGCCTTCGCAAAAATGGCGCACCGCGAAATCGAGCGGGTGCCTATCGATCAACTCGAAGGCCGCATCACCTCGATTTTGTTAACGCCTTACCCGCCGGGCATTCCGCTGTTGATTCCCGGCGAGCGTTTTAACAAAACCATCGTCGACTATTTGAAATTCGCGCGCGATTTCAATGAAAAGTTCCCCGGTTTTGAAACCGACGTTCACGGCCTGGTGAAACGCGAAGTGGATGGCAAGAAAGATTATTATGTTGACTGTGTAAAGCAATAAAAC
>JAGKXA010000388.1 GCA_021151615.1 Cellvibrionaceae bacterium
CCACCAACACAGAATAGCCCGCCGCCGCCGCCGCCTGGGCAACGCCAGCACCCTGAATACCCGCCCCAATCACGACCAGGTCGTATTTCATTCTTGTTGTTCCGGCAAATTAATCAGTAAAGATCTGGAAGACTTGGAGAGTATAGTTCAGCGCTGTAAAAATGTTCGACAAACGTGTCGTCTTTTTTAGCATTATCCTGTATTAAAAGATCGGCGCCTGGTTCTGGAAAAAATTACCAGGTCACGACAAACCAACCGAAAAATAAAACAGCGGCCTGGTTTCACCGTAAGAGAAATGATGCAGATAATAAACAGGAGAAATGGAAGGTGTTTGATGGTTAGAAAACACCTCCTTGTGACCCGATTTGCGTCGGTTGAGATCAATATTCCATTTGCAATTCTTTGTGCATTATCGGAACGTCTCTTGCCTGACGACCTTCCAACACAGCCTGGGCATAGTGCTCTGCCACAGCAATAGCCGCGCAATTGATAATATCCAGATTGCCGGCATATTTAGGTAAGTAATCCCCCAAACCTTCAACGCTCAGGTCTATGCGAATACCGCCATCAATAACCATTGGGCTGGATTCCAAACGATAACCGGGAACATAACGTTGAATGCGCAATAACATTTCATTGAGAGGGCCTTGCAACGCATCCAGATCCGCCGCATCACACCAGGCAGTGACACTGGTGAACATACGCGTTTCCAAATTTACTTCATCCACCTGCAAAGCCACATCAAAATCATTAACGCCAGTGTATTTGCGCAAACCTGATTTAGTATTGTGGTAATACTCATCGATATTGGCTAGCGTGCCTGGCCCAATAGAGTTGGCCGAGACAATCGAAGAGACAGATATTTTTTTCACATCGGGAATACAGCGAGCCAACACCTGTGCGACCGGAATTGAAGACTGACCACCGCATGAAATCATACTGATGTTGCGGTGATCCAATGCCTCTTGCATACCCAATGCAGGAACACAGCACTCCCCAATTTGCGAGGGCGTCATATCAATAGCGAGAATCCCAAGCTCTTCAAATAATTTTGCATGCTCTTTGTGAAAAGCAGCTGAGGTCGCATCAAATACAATATCGCATTGATTACCGGGTTCCAAAAATGCATTGATACCTTTATCAGACACTTTTACGCCCAGCTTTGCCGCATAAATCATCCCTGCAGAATCAAGATTGCGACCAGCGAAAAGTACACACTCCAAAAAACTGGATCGCTGTACTTTTGCCAGAAGATCAGCACCAATTTTTCCTGTGCCGATAATTCCCACACGCACTTTCTGGTTTTGTTGTTTTGAACTGAACAACACTGAACTGAAAAACGTATCGCGTAACAGGGACTTAATGAACTGCATAATTTAATCCTTAAAAATTATCTCATTAACCGATTTCTGCGTCGGTGGTGAAGAATGCAATCCAAAGATTCCACAGTCATTTTGAGGTGAAAATAACTGAAATTAATTTTCGCGAACCAGATCTCATAATCGAAAATTTAAATTACAGGTATTTTTTTTATTGCTAGAACTTAGGATTGTACTTTTTTAGCAGTGAGTCAGACAAACAATATGATTAATTATCCGCATGCCAAAATGTACAGATATCAATCAAATTGATAGCGCACATTATTTAAATAATAAAAAATAATTTAAGCGACAAATTTTTTACTAACCATTGAACAAAGCTATTAAAAACATTCATAGATCGCCATAATCGCGCGCCGCTGACTTGCAATACCAGCGGAAGTCGTATTGCCCAGGAGCACCTGCAACCAACAATGTTAAAACAACGGAAGTTGTGTTACCTAACATTGCCATCTTTTTGTTTATCAATGATGAAATACAAACACTACTTTGATCTGCGGTTTCATCGAAGTAAAAGGTAATTATTTAACAACTGACATCCAAAGGAGCACCCAGTGGTTAAACAACCCAAGCATTACTTTGAGGCGATTTTGGGAATAAATGCGCCATGGTCAGT
>JAGKXA010000152.1 GCA_021151615.1 Cellvibrionaceae bacterium
TTTCATAAGAGCGCCAAAAGACCGATAACGAACTTGAGGGGTATCAGGTTATGAGCAAGAGAGACAGCAAAAATGCCGACGCTTCACTTGTCCGCTCCTCTGCCGCCGAATACCTGACTTTTATAGCCGCCAACGGCCAGAGTGGCGTGGAGGTGGTATATGCCGACGAGACTATCTGGATTACCCAGAAAATGATGGGGGCACTCTATGATGTTGAAACCCACACCATCAACTACCACCTGAAAAAGGTCTTTTCCGACAGTGAATTAGAAGAAGCTTCAGTTATTCGAAAATTTCGAATAACTGCCGCCGATGGCAAAAGCTACGAAACACAGCACTACAAATTGCCTGCCGTTATTGCTGTGGGCTATAAAGTGAACTCAGAGCGGGCGGTGCAGTTTCGCAAATGGGCAACGGGGATTATCGAGAAGTTCACGATTGAAGCCTATGTGATGGACGATGAGCGTATCAAGGCCGGTGGTTCCATCCTCACCGAACGGTATTTTGAAGAGCAGTTGCAGCGTGTTCGCGAGATTCGCTTGTCGGAACGCAAGTTCTACCAGAAGATCACCGATATCTACGCCACCGCCGTTGATTACGATGTGACTGCACAAGCTACCAAGCGCTTTTTCGCCACCGTGCAAAATAAATTGCACTGGGCGATTCATGGCCAAACAGCCGCCGAGGTGGTTTATAAGCGCGCCGATGCCAGCAAAGACCACATGGGTCTCATCAGCTGGCAAGATGCACCTCAAGGCAAAATCCAGAAATTCGACGTGGTAGTTGCCAAGAATTACCTGACTGAGCAAGAAATGGCGCAACTCTCTCGCTTGGTGAATGCCTATCTGGATGTGGCAGAAGATATGGCGCAGCGCCAAATTCCTATGACGATGCAAGACTGGGAAGCTCGCCTGAACCGTTTTATCGAGGCCACCGATCGCGAGGTGTTGCAAGATGCAGGAAAGGTCACGGCGGAAATTGCCAAAGCCCATGCAGAAAGCGAGTTCGAGAAATACCGCATTATTCAGGATCGACTTTTCGAGAGCGATTTTGATCGCCTGCTGAAACAGATTGAACCTGATAAAGGCCAGGAGTGAAGCGCATGGCGAAGAAAAAGCTCGCTGCAGTCGCTCACGGCTGAAACTACTCCAAAACCAAATCACAATCAAACAGGGAAATATTATGCGTGTTCATTGGTCTTCATGGTGTGCTGTTGCATTGATTAGTTTAGTGCTCGCTGCCTGCGATAAGTCGTCGGCACCTGAGCCAGCTAAAAAAGTAGAGTCGGCCAAAGCCGAGCAGATAGCGCCGAGTTGGGAAGCACATATTGCCGATTACCCCAAGGGTTGGATTGCCGCAGAAGCGCCTATGTATATCCGCTTTACCCACCCGGTGGTTAGCCTTGAACAGGTAAATACCGCGTTTGATTCCCGTTTGATTTCGCTGGATAGCAAAATTCCGGTGAACCTCAGTTTTACGTCCACCACCGATTTACGCATCCAGCCAGCGCAGCGCTTGCCGAGCGATACCCTGATTAAATTGCGTCTGAGCGCAAAAGGTCTGCAGGGCATTGAACAGTCACTCGATGATTTTGCGTTTGAGGTGCGTACCATCAAGCAGGATTTCGACTTGAAGGTAAATAGCCTCAGCGTGATGACTGGCAATGAAGACCAGATGCAGTTGAGCGGCAGTGTGACTACCAGCGATACCGCCGAGCTGGACGCGGTGAAAAAATTACTCAAGTTGCAAATTAATAGCGCGGCGACCGATGCAGTCTGGACGCAAGAGAGCGATAAAAAAACGCATAACTTTTTAGTCACGGCCATTGAGCGCGGTGAAACGACGGGCAATATCCATCTGGAATGGGATGGCGCAGCACTGGGTTCCAGCGATAAGGGCGCGCGCGATCTGGAAATTCCCGCGCGTAAAACCTTCCAGGTAACCGGCGTGCAGGTAATTCGCGAACCCAATCCCGCGATTGAAATTCAATTTTCCGATGAGCTGGATGCAAATCAAAATATTAGTGGATTAATTTCGTTGGGCGGTAAACCCGTGAGCGCGGTCGTTGATGGCAGTGTCATTCGTCACACCCTTGACCAAAGCCCAAGTGGTGAATTGGACTTGGTGGTGAATGCTGCAGTCAGCAGCAACAAACAAAAAAATCTGGCCAATGATTATCAACAAAAAATTGTCTTGCAGTTGGTGAAGCCGCTGGTGCGCTTTGTGGGTAAGACCAGCATCCTGCCACCGGCCAGCCAAATTTCTGTCCCCTTTGAAGCGGCGGGTGTGGATTCAGTCCAGGTAGTTGCTTTTAAAGTATTTGCCAATAATATCGGCCAATATTTGCAGGACTATCCATTAACTGCCGCGACGGCGGCGACAGATACCGGTCGTTACCTCTGGCGCAAAACCTATCGCCTGCCGGAAATTCCCCGCGCGGGCGCACAGCGTTTTAATCTCGATCTCACCGAGTTAATGGCCCAGCACCCGGATGGTCTGGTGCGGTTGGAATTGCGTATCGACCGCAGCAATTCTATTTACAGCTGCGATCAAGCGCGCCCCAGTGAACCGGTCAGTAAAATGCCGGAAAATAGCGAAGGCGAAAACTATTACGAGCGCGAAGAAGAGCCGGCTTGGTATCAGCAGTATTACCAAGCTCAAGGTTATTACAATTACAGCGAACGCAATAACCCCTGTGATGACACCTACTATTATTACGGCGATGAAATTTCTTCCGCGCGCAATTTTATGGTGTCCAATATCGGGCTTATGGCCAAGCGCGCTGATGGCAATCAGCTGCATGTTATCAGCACTGAATTAAATTCCGCCAAACCCTTAACTGGTACTGAAATTACCGCGTTTAATTATCAGCGTCAGCCAATAGGCACTGGCAAAACCGATAGTTACGGTATGTTGCAGTTAGCAACTGACGGCGTGCCCTTTTATCTGGAAGCAAAAAACGGCAGTCAATTGGGCTATTTGCGTTTGCGCAACAGCGAAGCGCTGCCCACCAATCAGTTTGATGTGAGTGGCGAACATATCAAAGGTGGCTTGAAGGGTTTCCTCTACGGCGAGCGCGATGTCTGGCGTCCGGGCGATGATATTTTCCTCACTTTTATCCTGGAAGATAAAACCCAGCAGCTGCCGCCCAATCACCCGGTCACTTTGGATTTGTTTGATCCCAGTGGTAAAAAAGTGGCCAGCGAAACCAGCGTGCAACCGGTCAATGATTTTTACACCTTTACGTTAAAAACCGAAGAGACAGCGCCTACCGGAAATTACCGCGCGGTGGTGCATGTAGGTAATCGCTATTTCGATCAAATTTTAAAAATTGAAATGGTGGTGCCCAATCGTTTGAAAGTGGATTTAACCCTGGCCGAAAATCCGATGCGTATGGCCAATATGCCAACCAAAGTGTCGCTGTTTGCACAATGGCTGCAGGGCGCGACCGCCAAAAATTTAAAAACCGATTCTGAATTAAAATTATTTTCGCGCAAATCCGTGTTCGCCGGCTTTGAACAATTTAATTTTGATGACCCGGTGCGCACTTTTGCCGGCAGCACGCAAAAAGTATTTGATGGCAAAGTGGATGAATCCGGTCATGCTGAATTCCCTGTTGAGGTCAGCCTCTCATCACCGCCACCGGGAAAATTAACCGCCTCTTTTACTACCCGCGTATTTGAAGAGAGCGGCAACTTCAGCACTATTCTGCGCCCTTACGAATTGTTGCCCTTTGATCATTGGGTGGGCTTAAATATTCCCAAAGGCAGCGGCTACATGGATGCCATTGGCCGCGATGAAGATCATCCAGTAATCATTCAAACCCTTGGGGAAGACGGAAAAGCCGAAGGGAACCGCAGTGTAGAAATAAATGTGTACGAAATCGGCTGGCGTTGGTGGTGGGATGAAGAAGCGGAAAATCTCGCGGAATATTTTAATAATTCCACTCACACGGCTGTACACAGCGAAACTCTGGTGAGCGACGACAATGGCCGCATCAATTGGCAACTGGAAAAAAATAAATACGACTGGGGCCGTCACATTATTCGTGTGTGTGATATTGACTCCGGTGACGCCGGTCACTGCGCCGGTGAAGTTGTTTATCTGGGTTGGAGCTACGATTCCTCGGCGTCGAGCGATTCAGCCACGCAAATGATGTTATCAACTGATAAAGAAAAATATTCAGTGGGTGATACTGCAAAAGTAAAACTGCCCAAAGCGCGTGAAGGCCGTGTGTTGCTCAGTATTGAAAATGGTACTGGCGTATTGGAAACCCGTTGGCTGGATTTGCAAGCGGGTCAAACCGAAATTGATATTCCGATTACCCAGGCGATGGCACCTAATGTATACGCGCATGTCGCGTTATTATTGCCGCATCAGGAGCGTGTTGCAGAAGCGCCTATGCGTTTGTACGGCATAGTGCCGCTGCTGGTAGAAAATCCAAAGACACGCTTGCAACCGACCCTGGATGTTGCAGAAAAAGTGCGTCCGGAAACTGAATTCACGATTAAAGTCGGCGAACAACATCAACGTGCGATGACATACACGCTGGCGATGGTCGATGAAGGCTTGCTTGGCTTAACGAATTTCCATGTGCCCGATGCGCATGGCTATTTTTACAAACGCGAAGCACTGGGCGTACGCACCTGGGATTTATTTGATCAGGTAGTCGGCGCCTACGGCGCATCGCTGGAGCGTGTGCTCGCTGTGGGTGGTTCCGATGCAGCGCTGGAAGCAGAACGCAAACGCCGCGAACGCCGCTTCCCACCGGTAGTGCAATTCCTCGGTGCCTTTGAATTAAAAGCGGGCGAAGTGCGCGAGCATAAAATTAAATTGCCACCTTATATGGGTTCGGTGCGCGTGATGCTGGTTGCCGGTGATACAGCGAACAATGCCAAAAAAGAAGATGCGGTTACCGCTTACGGCAACATTGAAAAAACCGTCACCGTCACCCAACCGGTCACACTGTTTGCCACCTTGCCGCGCGTGCTTGGCCCAGGTGAATCGGTGAATTTACCGGTGAACGTATTTGTCAGCGAAGCCAATATCAACAAGGTAGAAATTTCCGTAGAAGCTAACGAAATATTTACCGTGGAGAAAGGCAGCGCTGAATTGCAATTCAGTGAACCGGGCGATGCCATTGCGAGTTTAAAACTCAAAGTGAATGATCGTATCGGCAAAGGTCATGTGAAAGTGACGGCGCGTTCAGGTGATGAAGTGGCCGTGCAGGAAATTTATATCGATTCGCGCGCGGCAAATCCACCGACCACCGTGTGGGAATCCAAAGTGCTGCAACCGGGGGAAACCTGGGAATCGCCCTTGAAAGCCAACGGCATGATCGGTACCAATACCGCGTCACTGGAAGTCAGCACGCTACCGCCGTTAAATCTGGATGAGCGCCTGGAATATTTAATTGGTTATCCGCACGGCTGTATCGAACAAACCACTTCAGCGGTATTCCCGCAATTGCGTTTGGCAAAATTGGTGAATTTAACCGATACACAAAAAGTGGAAATCGATAACAACATTAAAGCCGGTATTAAACGGCTGACGGGATTCCAACATGCCAGCGGTGGTTTTTCCTATTGGCCAGGTGATGGTTATGTGAATGAGTGGGCTTCAAGCTACGCGGGGCATTTTTTACTGGAGGCCAAGCGCGCGGGTTACTCGGTGCCAAAAAATGTATTGGATAACTGGGTGAAATACCAAAGCAGCGCCGCGCGCAATCCACAAATTGCGGGCAATTACTACGATGAAATGGTGCTGGCGTATCGCCTCTACACGCTGGCATTAGCGGATAAAGCCGAATTGCCGGCCATGAACCGTTTGCGCGAAACCTTAAAAACCAATTTGAATGATTCGCAAGCGGAGTACCGCATGCCCGCGCGCTGGTTACTCGCCATGAGCTATCAGCATGTTGGACTAAAAGATGCCGCCACCGATGTACTGGGCCAACTCTACAATGTAGTACCCACCTATAAAGATGCGGGTTACACCTATGGTTCGGATTTGCGTGATCGAGGTTTATTGCTGGCGACGCTGGTGACTGTGAGTGCGGAAAAAACCTTGACCTGGGAAGTCGCCGAAAAAGTTGCCAACGATTTATCCCGCGGCGATTGGTATTCCACCCAAAGTATCGCTTGGGCGTTGCTGGCGATGAGTGAATTTGCCGCAGCCAATACCAGCGCTAATGATTTGAAATTCGCGCTGCAACAGCAGGGCGAAACCAACTGGGTGACTCAGGGCAGTAACAGTGCCTTCTACAAAATGGCAATCAATAATCCGCAAGTGAGTGTGCGCAATGATCACGACGCGCCTATCCGGGTGCTGGTGAGCAATCGTGGCATTCCTGCCAATTTGCAGGAAGAACCGAGTAGCAATGGTTTGAGTATGTCGGTGAATTTTTTGACGCTGGATAATAAATCCCTCAGCGTTGAGCAGTTACCGCAGGGGCAGGATTTCGTAGCGGAAGTCACCATTCAAGGCGAGTTTGATAAATTGCTGCTCGACAATATTGAAAATATTGCACTCACCGCCGTAGTGCCGAGCGGCTGGCAAATCCGCAACGAACGCCTCGAAGGTGCGCAAATGCCCAAAGGCATAGACTACATGGATATCCGCGATGACCGCGTGCTCGCCTACTACTCATTGTGGCGCAATTACTACTGGTACTACCGCTACCAGGAACGCAACCAAACCAGCATCACCCTACGCATAATTCTCAACGCGAGCTACGCCGGTAAATTCTATTTACCCGGCTGGCACACCAGCGCCATGTACAACGAAAAAATTAATGCGAAGACTAAAGGGTATTGGGTGGAGGTTGTGGCGAAGTGATTTCGAAGCAGTCTCTCCATAAAAGCTGTGGAGAGACTGCTGAAAAAGTGGTCAATAAATTAATAGGTTGATTGCTTATAAAATAGCATACTGAATATCAAATGCTGTTGCCTTGGCGATTGGTTTTAATGTTTTTTCGTTTCTTTTTAATTCAACCAATCCGTACCTTTCCAATGTTTTTAATGTGCGGCTGAGGTTGCTTGGTTGGCGGCCACTGAGTTGAGCGAGGTCGCTTAAGCTTTCAGGGTTATGTTCTTCCATAAGCTTTAGCAAGCGCACATTGTTTTCACTCAGTACCTGGCTTAATGATTTTAATGAGCTAAACCATATTTTCGGTTCGTTGCGGGCAGGCGTGATTTTGCCAGCCGCAATATCTACCAGGCGGCGTTGGAACTGATCTCTGGGCATGATTCCAATTTTTAATTTAATCATTGCTCACTACCTTCAATATTCGGTTAACTTCATTAAAAAAATCATTTAGCAGTTGTTGTGCACTTGAAAAAGTATATGGAGTGCCTGTATCTGTTGCTGAGCTATGTTTGTGATCGTAGGCGATTACCCGCCCTTTAAACTTTGCTTTCGACATTGTTTTTACAGCGTGAGCGTTATCAAATCCCAGAATTCTACGATTGTAGTTATTATGAAGGGTCAGGTTATAGCGGATTCCATGGGGGATTTCTTTACTAGGTGTAACTTTCCACGCTTCGATCTTGTACCAATAGCCATTGTCTTCTGTGTATTCAGTGCCGTTTAGTTCCAGAAGAACATCAAGTCCTATATCTCTTTTGGGTCGTTCCATAACAGCTTCCCTGCCTGATTATCAGCAGATGATAATATAGGATTAATCATTCGGCAAATAATTGTTTACCGCCTATATTCCAAACAAATCCCCACCTCATTCGCTGAACCCAAAATTACCGCTACACGTTCGTGCAACGCGCTGGGTTGAACGTCCAGAATGCGTTGTGTTTCACTCCAGGCTTTGCCGCCGGCGTTTTCAATTAATAATGCCATGGGGTTGGCTTCGTAAAGCAAGCGCAATTTCGCCGGTTGCTTGGGGTTGCGGTTGTCGGATGGATATAAAAATATTCCGCCGCGCGAAATTACACGATGCACATCGCCCACCATGGCCGCATTCCAGCGCATATTGAAATTTTTTCCGCGCGGGCCGCTTTCGCCAGCGACTAAATCATTAATGTAGTTGCGCATGGATTGGTTCCAGAAGCGCTGGTTGCTCATATTGATGGCAAATTCTTTGGTGTCCGCTGGAATTTGGATATCGTTTGCGGTGAGCAAAAACGTGCCCTGGGTTGCATCCAGTGTGTAGGCGTGGGTGCCTTTGCCGGTGGTGATTACTAATAAGGTGGATGGGCCATAAAGCACATAACCGGCGCACACTTGTTGGCTGCCCTGTTGGCGAAATTGTGCTTCGTCATTAGCGGCGATATTCTTTTGCGCGCGATAAATACTGAAGATGGTGCCAATCTGGCCGTTGATGTCGATGTTGGATGAACCGTCGAGTGGATCAAACGCAATAATAAATTCGCCGTTGGGATCTCCCGCAACCACTGTGTCTTCCTCTTCCGAAGCGATAGAGCACACTTGCGGACAGGCGAGCAATAAATCTTTTAATAATTGATTGCTAATGACGTCCAATTGTTTTTGCGTTTCGCCCTGGATATTTTCATCTTGCGTGGAACCCAGCACGCCGGCCAGTGCACCCTGGCGCACACGGAAAGCAATTTCTTTACTGGCGTTGGTCACCACTTCCAGCAATTCGATTAAAGGTGCTGCTACGGCATGTTCACGCAGGTGTTGAAATAAATTAATCATGAATAATCCTGTCCGGAAAACACGCAAGGCCAATATTGCATTGGCCTTGAGTAGTATTAGCTGGTGATGGTATTAACACTACGCAATTTACACATAGCGATTCAAACAGTTCAAATCCGCGAAGGATTGCTCCAAACGTTTGGCCATATATTCTTCGCTTTGGCGCAGCCAGACGCGCGGGTCGTAGAATTTTTTGTTGGGCTTTTCATCGCCATCGGGATTGCCGATTTGCCCTTGCAAGTAAGCGCTATTGGCTTTGTAAAAATCCATAGTGCCCTCCCAGAAAGCCCATTGGGTGTCGGTGTCGATATTCATTTTTACTACGCCGTAGCGAAGGGATTCAGCAATTTCTTGCGGATCCGAACCCGATCCGCCATGGAACACAAAATTCAGCGGATTGTGGCCCACGCGAAATTTTTCGCGCACAAATTCCTGTGAATTTTTTAAAATCACCGGTGTAAGCTTAACGTTGCCGGGTTTGTACACGCCGTGCACGTTGCCGAACGAAGCGGCGATGGTAAATTTGCTATCGATAGCGTTTAGTTTTTCGTACGCATAGGCAACATCTTCTGGTTGGGTGTAGAGCGCAGAGTTATCCAAGCCCGTGTTATCCACACCGTCTTCCTCGCCACCAGTGCAACCCAGTTCAATTTCCAGGGTGATGCCCAGTTTTTTCATGCGCGCTAAATAATGCGCCGAAATTTCCACGTTTTCTTCCAGGCTCTCTTCCGACAAATCGATCATGTGTGAACTAAATAGCGGCTTGCCGGTCAGGGCGATTTCCGCTTCGCTGGCATCGAGCAGACCGTCGATCCAGGGCAGTAATTTTTTCGCGGCATGGTCGGTGTGCAGGATGACCGGAATGCCGTAGGCCTCCGCCACTGTGTGCACGTAGCGTGCGGCAGCAATGGAGCCGAGGATGGAAGATTTCAGGCCTTCCAGCTTTAAACTTTTTCCGCAAAAAAATGCCGCACCGCCCTGGGAGATTTGCACAATGACCGGAGAGTTAACGTTGCGTGCCGCTTCAAGCGTGGCGTTAATGGTGTTGGTGTTGGCTGCGTTAACAGCGGGATAGGCAAAGCCGCCCGCTTTGGCGGCATTCAATAAGGTTTGTACGTCGGCGCCGGTGGCGACCCCTGGTGCGACTAACTGGGCAAGGTTGTTCATCATCAAATCCTGAGCTGTGGTTGATTTTTTGTGATGACCGATGCTGCCGCCGATTGCAAAACACTTGAAAGCTAACTGCGTTGTCAGCGCGGCGTTAAAAACAAAATCAAAATGCTCATTTATAACTATAAACTCCGCTTTCAATTTTGTTTTTGCCTTGTGCTGGCGGCCTCGTTAACGCTTTCAGCTGTTTTTAGCTTTTTTTGTTTTACTTCTTGTTAAATATTTTTGAAAACTATTCGTCGGCGAGATCTGAAGCCTGTTCGCAAATTGCGAGGAAATGACCCGGGTCCAGACTTGCACCACCTACCAATAAGCCGTCGATATCGGTTTGCTTTAATAAATCCTGCGCGTTGGTTTTGTTAACACTGCCGCCATACAAAATACGCAAACGGTTGGCGGTATCAGCATCGTAAATTTCCGCAAGTTCACGGCGAATAAATTGATGCACCTCCTGCGCAATTGCCGGTGTTGCTGCAAGGCCGGTGCCAATGGCCCAGACAGGTTCATAGGCAACACATAGATCTTTGCCGTTGAGATCCATTTGCGGCAGGCCTTCGCGCAATTGTTTGCGCAATACCTGCTCGGTGATATTGGATTCGCGCTCCTGCTGGTTTTCACCCACACAGAGCACGGGCAATAAATCGTGGCTCAAGGCGGTGCGCACTTTGATCTGGCAGCCTTCGTTGTTTTCCGCAAACATGGCGCGACGTTCCGAGTGGCCAATTAAACACAGCGAGCAGCCCGCTTCTTTCAGCATCTGCGCGGAAGTTTCGCCAGTGTAAGCGCCGGATTCATAGCGGCTTAGATTTTGGCTGCCAATTTGCAATTCGGAAAATTGCAAAAAGGTCATCATGTCGCGCATGTACAAATAAGGCGGGCAAATCGCAATTTGCGCGGCGAAGTGTTTACCGATAAAGGAGGCGACCGAGGTGCATATCAGGTCCAGGCCGCCGTTTAATTTCCAGTTGGCAATCACTATGGGTTTACGTTGTTTCATGGTTTTCCCGGTTGATCTTGTTGTCGTTATAAAAACTTTTATTGCTGCAAATATTGCTTTAGCCAAAAGCTATTGCGTCTGGATCGGATCAGGCGCGGCAACCGGCGTTTCGCACACGCAGGCTTCGGTACTGAATCCGTAGTAGGTGTAGGTGAATGGAAAGCACTGGTAGCTGGCCAGCAGATTGCTTGTGGTCGCGGCGGCTTGTGGCTGCTGGTTAACCTGGGTCGCATCTTGCCGTGGGTTAGCGGCAGTTACATGAGTCCTGTTCACTGGG
>JAGKXA010000389.1 GCA_021151615.1 Cellvibrionaceae bacterium
ATTTTTGTTGCCCTGAAAACCAAAGGATACTGACTGGCCTACGGCAATATTGCCATTCCAGGATATGTTGGTTGCAGTGTAAGGATTTGAACCGGAGACGGTCGCGTTCCAGGTTCCACTGATGCGGTTATTGGTATAACCCCAGCTCACACTCCAATTATTAATGGGCGCTGCGGTATCATTTTTGATGGTGATGTTGGCAACAAAACCGTTGCTCCATTCACTTTCGATTGTATAAGTACAGGCAGCAGACACTGCTTGTGATAACACCGCCAAGGCGGCACCGGTGCCAACTAAACTGCAAGTACGTTTGAGTACCTGAGTAAATAGGTTGGGAGAATTTTTGTATGCAGACATCGTCATAATCTCCATTGCAAAGTGGCTTAATCGTTATTGTTTACATCGTGAAAAATCATTAGATGTAGCGAACCCGCTCAACAATCTAGAGAGTTCACGAAATACAGTAGAGAATTCACGAAAAATGGAATTGCGTTTGAGAGCATGTGTGACCCATAAAAATCCCTCTTCATGAGTCACAATCAAAAACGAATTACTTATTGATGTAATTATTCAACAACCAGGTCATTGCGGGGCGCGGTGTACCGTTTTCTTGAATCAAGCCGGAGCCTTCAATCCAGGTTCTGCCATTCACATAACCCCAGATGGTGATGCCTTTAACGTGCGGGTGATCCCAGAACACGGGGAAGTGCGCCTGGAAGTTCTGCAGTTGAACTTGATCATTGGTATCGCCGATATCGTATTCAGAAATGTAGATGGGCTTGCCCACTTGATTCCAAATATTATCGATCGCCGTTTTAACTTGTGCTGCGGTCATGCCTTTCAACTCGTGCGCTTGCAAACCAACTGCATCAATGTAATTGCCTTGGGCTTTTGCGAGGGTAATAAACTGCTCGTGCTGCCAACGAATGTTGTTGTAGTCGTTCAGAATCAGAATTGCGTTGGGGCAATATTGGCGAGCCAATTGGAATACACGTTGGATCCAGTTATTACCGAATGCCTTCTGTGCATAAGCTGCTGGTTGGTGGCCAACTACCGCTTCGTTCACCACGTCGATCATTGCGGTATCCGGGTAGCGCGCACAGTAGTCGCGAATCCACTCTTCAATTTCCGCTGCAGTTTCTGTCGCACTCAGATTATTAATCCATGAAGGTGATTGCGCACCCCACACAAAAGTATGTGCTTTTACAGGAATATTATTTGCGCGCGCGTAGGCATAGATGCGATCAACTGGTGCCCAGTTGTAAACGTCGCGAGTACCTTCAACCGATGCCCACTTACTTTCATTTTCGGGCGTGATTTGATTCCAGTAACGAGTGAAATCGGATCTCACGGCACCGGAAGTGGTGATGTTACCGATAAATTTTTTGGTGGATGCTGCACTGCTGGAACTGCGTGAGCTGCTGCTTGGCACTTGTACTACCTGACCACCAATTGCAAAGTCATCGGCGTAGTAACTGATAGTGGTATCAGTGGCTTCGATGATGAAATTTTGGAACGCCGTTGAACCGGATTGTGTGTAATAACCTTCCAGCAAACGCCATTCATTAGCAGAGGCAGTCACAGTCGCAACACGAGTGTATTCGTTGTAGGTAGAGGTATCGCTGTCATCCACACGTTTACCGGTCAGGGTCAACACGCTGTCCGGAGTACCTGGAGCCAATTTCACCCATACATTAACTTGATATTCATTGCCGTTGGTCAGCGAACCTACGTTGAAGGTCAAACCATTCCACGCCGCAGTACGGCCGGTAATTAATGCGCTCGCACTACCGCTGTGTTTATCTGCAGTTGAACGAGTAACAGTACCCGCTGTTGTGCCCCAGTTAGTCAGGCCAGATTCCACACCACCGTTTTGTGCAAAATTATTTGCCGGTACTGAGAAGCTGGATGCAGACGATGAAGTCGCCGGAGTGCTCGAGCGGGAACTGCTAGTAGTTGGAGTTGAAC
>JAGKXA010000390.1 GCA_021151615.1 Cellvibrionaceae bacterium
GTGGAGCGCGACGGTGTAATGATTATGGTTGATGATGATCGTATGCCGATTGGCCCGGATGAAAAAGTGGAAGAAAAAATGGTGCGTTTCCGTACCTTGGGTTGTTATCCGTTAACTGGTGCGGTGGAGTCAGAAGCGACTACTCTTCCTGAAATTATCCAGGAAATGTTGTTAACCACCACATCAGAGCGTCAGGGCAGGGTTATCGATCACGACAGCTCCGGCTCCATGGAAAAGAAAAAGCAGGAAGGTTATTTCTGATTTTCTGTGTCCCTGTTTTTATACGCATTGCGAATGAATAGAGAATTTTATGAGTCATCAGTCTGAATTAATTGCGCAAGACATTAATGCTTACCTTGCGCAGCATGAGCAAAAAGAGCTGTTGCGTTTTTTAACCTGCGGCAGTGTGGATGATGGCAAGAGCACCCTGATTGGTCGCTTGTTGCATGATTCCAAAATGATTTATGAAGATCAGTTGGAAGCGATTAAATCCGATAGCGTAAAGCACGGCACTACTGGCGAAAAAATTGATTTAGCGTTATTGGTGGATGGTTTGCAGGCAGAGCGCGAGCAGGGCATTACTATCGATGTTGCCTACCGCTATTTTTCGACATCAAAGCGTAAATTTATTATTGCCGATACGCCTGGTCATGAGCAGTATACTCGCAATATGGCAACGGGTGCTTCCACCTGTGACCTGGCAATTATTTTGATTGATGCGCGTTATGGTGTAGTTACCCAAACCCGTCGCCACAGTTACATTGCGTCCCTCTTGGGTATAAAACATATCGTTGTTGCTGTTAATAAAATGGATTTGTTGAATTTTGATGAGGCAGCCTTCGAAAAAATTAAAAAGGATTATCAGGAGTTCTCCAGCAAGCTGGGTATGAAGGATGTCATTTTTGTGCCTATTTCTGCGCTGGATGGCGATAATGTTGTAAATCGCTCCGAGCGTGCACCCTGGTACAAGGGGCAAACGCTAATGGAAATTCTTGAAACTGCTCCGATCGCTGGCGATAAAAACTTTGCCGATTTCCGCTTTCCCGTTCAATATGTAAATCGCCCCAATCTCGACTTTCGCGGCTTTTGCGGCAACGTAGCTTCAGGTGTTGTAAAAGTCGGTGATCAGGTTCGTGTTTTACCATCCGGTAAAACCAGCCACGTAAAATCCATAGTGACTTTTGATGGAAACCTTGAGGAAGCGTTTAGCGGGCAAGCAGTTACTTTGACATTGACCGATGAAGTAGATGTCAGTCGTGGTGATATGCTGGTTCTGGCTAACGACAATGTTCCTCAATCAAATCATTTGCATGCACATTTGGTATGGATGACAGAAAAGGCACTTACACCCGGCACAGAATATTGGTTCAAGTTTGCAAGCAAAATGGTGACGGGTGAAGTAGAGGCGATTAGTTGCCGCATTGATGTGAACACGCAAGAAAAAACCAGTGTGAATCAGCTTCAGCTGAATGATATTGCTATTGTCGATCTTCTATTGACTCAGCCAGTTGTTGCGGATGCTTACAAACAAAATCGCGCTACAGGTGCATTTATTGTTATTGATCGTCTAACCAATTTAACAGTTGGTGCAGGTATGGTGATTGATCAGTTGGCGTCCAAAACTGTAACGCAAACCAGTTTTAGTGAGTTTGAATTGGAATTGAATGCGCTGATTCGCAAACACTTTCCGCACTGGGGGGCGACTGATTTAAAAAGCTTGTTTAAGTAACTATTTAATCGCTTGCATGTGAAATAAGAAGGCTCTGACTTCTCAGTCAGGGCCTTTTTATTTCACATTATTTGAATTGAAAATGTAAGAAATGTCTTACAACGACAATAGCCGATCTCGGCTATTGTCAAATTTGTATTAAACCTATCTTTTATTTGTGTTCGCCAGACCTGGGGATCACAAAAATCTCTTAATCTAATTTGTTCTTTATCATTGAACTCATCCTTTGCATAAGA
>JAGKXA010000391.1 GCA_021151615.1 Cellvibrionaceae bacterium
GCATTTGGCGGAAGATGCAGCGCAAGGGGATTCCCTTTTCCCAAGTCTATGATATTCGCGCGGTGCGCATCCTGGTGCCGAGCATCCGTGACTGCTATGCCGTATTGGGGATTGTTCACAGCTTATGGCGCAACATCCCCCACGAATTTGACGACTATATAGCCTCGCCAAAAGAAAATGGCTATCGCTCGCTGCATACGGCAGTTTGGGGGCCAGAAAACAAGGTGCTGGAAATTCAGATTCGCACCCATGAAATGCACGAGGAGTCAGAGCTTGGGGTTTGCGCCCACTGGCGCTATAAAGGCACAGATACCAAATCCACCCAAGATGCCTACGAGCAGAAAATTTCCTGGTTGCGTCAGGTACTGGAATGGCATGAAGAACTTGGCGGTGATAGTTCGCAGCTGCAGGAGGATCTGCGCTCAGTCAATCAAGATCGTATCTACGTATTTACTCCCGAAGGCCATGTGGTGGATTTGCCGCGCACGGCCACGCCGCTCGATTTTGCTTACAAGATTCACACTGACGTTGGCCATCGCTGTCGCGGCGCCAAGGTCAACAACCGCATAGTGCCGCTTAACTATCAACTGACCAATGCCGATCAGGTGGAAATCCTCACCGGCAAACTGGAGTCACCCAGTCGTGATTGGCTTAATGCTGCGCTTGGCTATGTGAATACGCCGCGCGCGCGCGCCAAAATTCAGCATTGGTTTAAGCAACAGGCTCGCGATAAAAACATCGCTGAAGGTCAGGCATTACTGGACCGTGAATTCAAACGTTTGGCTCTGCTGGATCTGGATTTTGAAGAACTCGCGAAAAAGCTGCGCTTTAATTCGCTCGATGATTTGTACGCGGCAGTGGGAGCGAGTGATATAGGTGTTGGGCAGGTATTAAATGCCGCCCAGAAACAATTGGATGAGGCTGATCCACAACAGCCATTAATTCCCTTCAAGGCCAAAACACCGCGCCCGAAAAAAGATTCGGATTTTTATATCGAAGGTGTGGGTAACTTGCTCACCCAAATCGCTAATTGCTGCAACCCGGTGCCGGGTGATGCGATTACGGGTTACATCACGCTCGGTAAAGGTGTATCGATTCACCGTCAGGATTGCTCCAATATTTTGCAGCTGCAAACTGATGAACCCCAGCGCATTATCAAAGTGGAGTGGGGCGATACTCCGCAGAGTTTTTACTCGGTGGATGTCGTCATTGAAGCCTATGACCGCTACGGTTTGTTGAAGGACATCACGACGTTGTTAGATACCGAGCGCATCAATATCGTTGCTATGCAAACCCTGTCCGATAAACGTAAAAACACAGTGGATATGCAAGTGACAGTGGAAATTCGCAGCTTCGACGAGTTAAGTCGCATACTCACCAAGCTCAACCAGTTACCTAACATCGCGTCGGCGCGCCGTAAACACTAGGATTTGATTTGTGACTCAATACACTATCGACGATTTACTTTATTTGATGGCGCGCTTGCGCGATCCGGAATCCGGTTGTCCCTGGGATCTTACGCAGGATTACGTCAGCATCGCGCCATCAACCTTGGAAGAGGCCTACGAGGTTGTCGATGCAATTGAGAAGCAGGATTTTGTTCATCTCAAAGAAGAGTTGGGTGATTTATTATTCCAAGTGATTTTTTACAGCCAGCTCGGAAAGGAAGAAGATCGGTTTGAATTTGCGGGAGTTGTGTCTGATTTGGTTGCCAAACTAATACGCCGCCATCCGCATGTATTTCCCGAGGGTACTTTGCACAGTCGTGTAGAAAATCGTCACACACTACCAACGGATGTCAAAGCACGTTGGGAGGCCATCAAGCAACAAGAGCGCCTGGAAAAAGGTGCGAATGGAATTCTTGCTGATGTCCCGTTGAATTTGCCCTCGTTAAGCCGTGCAGCAAAATTGCAAAAACGTGCAGCAAGTGTCGGTTTTGATTGGGATGATGTCTATGGC
>JAGKXA010000392.1 GCA_021151615.1 Cellvibrionaceae bacterium
GTGTTAAAACGGTGGCGGTTTACTGCCAGGCAGACATATTAACCAGCGGCAATATCAACGCAGTAACCTGTTACGAAAACAGCCCCCTGGTTTCCATGCAAAACGCGACCGAATCGGCACTCAAGTCTGCCACCTTTGAGCCGGCCACAATTGATGGCAAAGCGGTGCCGGTAAGAATGCAACTACGCGTGGTTTATTCACTCGGCGGAACCCAGGCTCCTATTGTATTGCTACCTAACCTTGGCACTCTGCAATCACAATACGGTACTAATTATTATGCGCCGCAAGAGCGACTTGATACCAGCGACTGGTATGCGCACTACACCACCAAAGAACGCGGTGATGGTAAGTTATTTTTCGCTGAAGGCAAGACAACACGTGTAATGGCCAATATTGAAGCAGATGGCAAAGTGGAAACTGTCAGCACCATTGAAGCTGCATTGCGCAAACAAGCCGATGCGGCCAATATCGAAACATCGCTGAAAAAATCCAAATTTATTCCAGGCTTTGTGGAAAACAAACCAACTGCCATGCATTACATCGCCGTCGTTAACTACCAAAAATAGGCTGATTCAAGCAGAAAAAAATGGAAAATAAAAAGGCCGCACACAAGTGCGGCCTTTTTATTTATTCATGTGAAATGATTAGTCAGTGCGTTAATCACACTGGAAAGTTAACGCTAATTCAATTCGCCCCATTGCCAGGCTACGGTAATGCTCGCCGATAATCGCAAATCCATTACCGCACTTTTCCAGGGCTTTTGGCAATAATTGTGCACGCGCCACAGGCAGGTTAGCCCACTGATCTACCTCTACTCGCAGCATAAAATTCTGTTCAACTTTCTGTTTAGATGCGCGCAAGCCTTGCGCAGAAGCTTCTTGTATTGCAGGCGCGTCTTGTGCAGCTGAAACAGTGGTATTTTTTTCTGTACCAGTAGTCTCCAGTACAGCCCCCTCTTCTCCTTTTTTAAACGCTTTCTGTAAAAATCCGTTCAGTCCTTCATTGGAATAATCACAATCTTGCTGGTTCACATTCATCGAGTCGGCTGCATCCACAGCGGCTTCACAGTTTTTTTTAGCTGCTTCATTAGCTTCTACTGAAAATGCTACCAACAACAGGCAAAGCGCAAGAGATTTCATGGATCACTCCTGAATATCGTTAACAATAAAATATCGTTTCCCAAAATAACAAAGGGTGCTTGCGCACCCTTTGCTTACAAATTGTAATTCGCAGTCACGAATTAGAATTTGAAATCTACACCAACACCACCGTAAGTATCATCACGGTAAGAGTCAACAGTTGGCTCAACTGCGTCGGCCATACCATTTTCAACAGAAGTGAAGTAACCGTACAGAGTGGCATTTTTGGTCATTTTGTAATCCACACCAACACTCGCCGCTTCGCCATCAATCCATCTTACATCGGAATCACCGAATTGGCCTTTTACTGCCCATTTGTCAGTAATGTTCCAAAGTGCAGAAACCAATGCACCATCTTCATCATAACCGGTATTGTCGTTCTCGTATTGTTCAGCCATTGCACCCAATTGCACTGAGCCCAAAGTCAAACGAGCAACTGCACGAACCAGACTAATACCATCAGCTTCTACATCCTGATCGGTTGCAATAGCACCGTAAAATGCTGGGCTGGTGTAGCTGAAAGACACAGACGCACCATTGGTTGGAGTACCAGTTTGTTTGAAGGTGCCGTCGTTTTCTTCAGAGGTATAGGCAGCAGCAATTGCAAAACCACTGAAAGTCGGGGTTACGTACTGCACAATGTTGCTTACACGGTTTTCACCCTTGAAGATGTTGGTGATATCACCTTCCAGATCGTTGAACAGGTCAATTTTTTCCTGCGCAACTTTGGTTGGGGTATCAAAGTGGCCGCCCATAATGGTACCGGCTACACCTTGCAGACCCAGATAAATATTACGCTGACCAAAAG
>JAGKXA010000393.1 GCA_021151615.1 Cellvibrionaceae bacterium
ATATAAAACAATTGGATAGGTAATTGTTTGGCGGTTGGCACAGGGGTTGCTTTGGTGTTGGTAACCGTAAAAAGTGGCTGAACCGAGTTGCCACCTTACCAATCATTGAGCTTCTGATTATGTCTATTTCTTTCGATAAAGCCTTGGGAATCCACGAAACGGCGCTGCACTTTCGCTCCGAGCGCGCATCGGTATTAGCCAATAATCTGGCCAATATTGATACCCCTAATTTCAAAGCCAAAGATCTGGATTTTAAACAAGCCCTGCAACAAAAAATGAGTTCATCCCAAGGGGTTGATATGTCCACAACCCAAGACCGCCACATAGAAGCACAAGGTTTTGATGCGGGTGAAGGCGATGTGTTGTATCGCACCCCACAGCAGCCATCTATTGATGGTAATACTGTGGAAGATCAAATCGAGCACGCTGAATACATGAAAAACGCTTTGGCATTTCAAGCCAGTTTTCAATTTTTGAACAGCAAATTTACCGGATTGCGCAGCGCAATTCGCGGCGAATAATTTTCGTTTTTATCATTCACCGGAATGATATTCCTTCGGAACGACACGGGTAACTGATCATGGCACTAGGAAATATTTTTGATATCGCTGGTACTGGTATGAACGCACAAAGTTTGCGTTTGAACACCACGGCCAGCAACCTGGCAAATGCACAATCTGCCAGTTCCAGTGTGGATGAGGTTTATCGCAGCCGTCAGCCAGTGTTTGCGGCAATACAGCAGCAAGCGATGCGCGACAGTGTTGTAGAGGGCACTTACAGCGATAACGAAGTGGATGCTGCCGCCGGTGTTCAGGTATTGGGTATTGTTGAAAGTGATGCACCGCTGCAACGCCGTTACGAGCCGGATCATCCGAAAGCAGATGAACAAGGTTATGTGTACTACCCGAATGTAAACCCGGTGGAAGAAATGGCCAACATGATCGCTTCATCGCGCGCATTTCAAATGAATGTTGAGGTGATGAATTCGGCCAAGCAAATGGTTCAACGTGTATTGACCCTGGGTCAGTAATTAGCGAGGGAGAAAGATTATGTCTACTGTTGGCAGCACTAATAGCAGTTCCAGCGTTACTGATAACCTGAGTATCAACAAGAAAACCGAAACCAGGAAAAACAATAATGAATTGGGGCAGGCGGCATTTTTGGAGTTGATGATTACGCAAATGAATAATCAAAACCCGCTGAGCCCACAAGATAACAGTGAGTTTGTTGCACAGTTGGCCCAGTTTAGTTCGGTGGAAGGCCTGGAGCGTTTGAATAAAACATTTAATAGTTTTATGTCTAATAACGCATTGCAAGCCTCATCGTTGGTTGGTCGCAGCGTTACCGTTGAATCAGATAAGAGCACTTTAACGAAAGGCGGAATTGTCTCTGGCAGCGCAGATCTAGCGTATTCCACTGATAATTTAAAAATTAATATTTATGATGAAAGTGGTGCGTTGGTACAAAAAATTCCAGTAGGTAAGGTTGCCCAAGGTGAAATGGTGTTCCGTTGGGATGGTCAAAATCTCGAGGTAAATGGCGAATTACTCGATTGGGAGGCCGGTGATGAAGCGGCGGCGGCGGGGGAATATAAGTTTGAAATCACTGCCGATCAAAATGGTAAAAATGAAGCATTGAAAACATCGCTGAGTGCCAATGTGAACAGTGTAACTATCGGTGAAAACGGTGCCTTGATTTTGAATCTTGCTGGCGTTGGTGCCGTAGAGGCCAGCAAAGTAAAACAATTTAATTAATATTTGTTGCAGTTAAAATTTTTCAGCCATTAGTCCCTATGGTCGAGGTGTAATATGTCGTTCAATACAGCGTTAAGCGGAATTCGTGCAGCAAATACTGATCTGCAAGTGACCGGTAATAATATCGCCAATGCCAGTACCATTGGTTTTAAAACTTCGCGCGCTGAATTTGGCGATGTATACACGAG
>JAGKXA010000394.1 GCA_021151615.1 Cellvibrionaceae bacterium
GCGCACAACCAGGCCCGCAAGACCTATGAAGGTATGACCGCACAGCAGCAGGAAACTGCCGGTGTCGCCAGTGCCATGCAGCAAATGGCGCAGGCGGTGCAGGAGGTTGCCAGTGGCGCCAACCAAACCTCCATCGCAACCGGCACAGCCATTAATGAGGTGAATAAAGGCAATGAAGTGATTGAAGGCGCGCGGCGAGCCATTGATGATCTTTCGAAAACCGTCAGCAACCTTGGCAATGTGCTAAATAAACTGAGCGAAGACAGCAGTAGGATCGCCAGTGTGGTTGATGTTATTCGCGGCATTGCCGAACAAACCAATTTGCTGGCTTTAAACGCGGCCATCGAAGCCGCCCGCGCCGGCGAACAGGGCCGCGGTTTTGCGGTAGTAGCCGATGAAGTTCGCTCACTCGCGCAGCGCACCCAGGAATCTACCGGTGACATCCAGCAAATTATTGCAGCCTTGGGAAAAGCCACTGACGATGCCAGCGCTAATATGAAAAACTGCCTGGAACTGGCTGACCGCAGTGTTAGTGAAATGGGCAATGTTAACGCCGCACTCACCTCAATTTCCGATTCAGTTAATGCGATTGATCAAATGTCCCACCAAATTGCCGCTGCCGCTGAGGAGCAATCGTCCATGGCGATAGAAATTGAACGCAACACCCTATCAATCGCCAGTATTTCCAACCAAACCCAACAAGAAATAGGCGTGGCAGACGAATTAAACGGTGAAATGGAAAAACTATCGCAAAAACAATTGGATTTGATCGTCAGATTTAATTAATCGCCCGCGAATTAACGCCACTTATTCTGGTCTTTCAGATAATTGGCGTTAAGCTTAGTGATGTTATGATGAAATCTGTATGAATATTGCCGGAACCACCATGATTTATAATCAGGAAATTGCCCATCACGATTTACTACGTCTGGACCGTGCCCACGTCTGGCACCCCTATACCGATTTTAATCAGCCGGGTTTAATTACTCCGATCAGCCATGCACAAGGGGTGGAGTTGCACCTAGCCGATGGTCGAGTGCTGATCGATGGCATGTCTTCCTGGTGGAGCACCCTGCACGGTTACAATCACCCGGTATTGAATCAAGCTGTTATTGATCAATTAGGCAAAATGGCGCACGTGATGTTCGCCGGTATTACCCATGAGCCCGCGGTAAAACTGGCCAGCACTCTCGCCAAAATCACGCCGGCAGGATTAAACAAAGTTTTCTTCTCCGACTCTGGTTCAGTAGCGGTAGAAATTGCGCTGAAAATGGCAATCCAATACTGGCATGCGCAGGGCCAACCCCAACGCACAACATTCCTCACGCTTAAGCGCGGTTACCACGGTGATACCTTTGGGGCTATGTCGGTGTGCGACCCTCACTCGGGGATGCATCATTTATTTCATCATTCGCTCTCACACCATTTATTTGCCGATGCTCCAGCGTGCAAATTTGATGAGCCCTTTCAGGAATCCCATATTGGGAAATTTGCACAGCTGATCCAGCAGCATCGCCAAAAAATTGCAGCGGTTATTGTTGAGCCCATTGTGCAAGGTGCCGGCGGTATGCGCTTTTATTCGCCTGATTATTTGCGCCGCGTACGTGAACTCTGCGACAAGCACGAAATTTTATTGATTGTGGATGAAGTCGCCACCGGCTTTGGTCGCACTGGAAAATTATTTGCCTGTGAATATGCTGGCATTAGTCCAGATATTATGTGCCTGGGCAAAGCGATGAGCGCAGGTTACATCACGCTCGCTGCAACGCTGTGTAACGATAAAGTCAGCAACGGTATTAGCAGCGGTGAAAACCCGGCATTTATGCACGGCCCGACCTATATGGCCAACCCACTAGCCTGTGCTGTTGCCAACGCCAGTATCGATTTACTACTTAACTCCAATTGGCAGGAAAAAGTAGCGGCAATCAGCCAACAAT
>JAGKXA010000395.1 GCA_021151615.1 Cellvibrionaceae bacterium
GTTCATGGAAGGATAATTCGCAGTAGCAAATCAAACGGTTGATAACAAAGCGACGCAATAAATCCTCCTGATTCAAGGTAAAACCTTTGGCGATAGGCAGTAGCCCCATATCCATGGTTTGTTGGTAAGTGTTTAGCTCTTTTGCATTTTGCACATACACATTGTCGATCATGCTAATGGATGAAACACCCAGTGCCAGCAAATCGCAATTGCCGTGAGTGGAATAGCCTTGAAAGTTGCGCTGCAATTTTCCTTGTTGTTGTGCCTTCACCAAATCATCATCGGGTTTGGCAAAGTGATCCATGCCGATATACACATAACCTGCCTGCTGGAGCTTGTCGATTGCCAGGTGCAGCATATCCAGTTTTGCTGCTGGGCAGGGTAAATCTTCAGCGCGAATCAAGCGTTGGCTTTTGAATAGCTGTGGCATATGGGCGTAATTAAAAAGCGATAATCGCTCTGGTTCCAAATCAATCACCTGCTGCAAGGTTTCGCGCAGCGATTGCTGGTTTTGCAGCGGCAAACCGTAAATCAAATCCATACTGATAGAATGATATTGTTGACTGCGCAATGCATGCATAAGCGCGGAAATTTGCGCGCGTGTGTTGTAGCGATTAACGGCCTGTTGCACGCGTTCATCAAAATCCTGCACACCCATACTGACGCGATTAAATCCCAACTGGCGCAAATGCGCCATGGTGTTAATGCTGACCTGACCCGGGTGAATCTCCACAGAAAACTCACCGGTTTTATCATCGGCAAAGTTAAACAGGCGGCGGCTGGCATTCATCAGTAGCGACATTTCATCATCGCTAATAAAGGTGGGTGTACCTCCGCCCCAATGCAATTGCTGAACTTGTTTGTTGGGATCAAACATATCCGCGTAAAGTGCCAGTTCCTGAATCATGCGTTGGATATAGGGCAGGGCGCGGCTTTTGTTGTTGGTTACAATTTTGTTGCAGCCACAGTAATAACAAAGGCTTTCGCAAAAGGGGATGTGAAAATACAGCGATAGCGGCCGCTGTGCGAGATTGCTGCGCACAATTGCGCGAAACAAGGATGCCTGGCTAAAGCTCTCCTGAAACCGGGGCGCTGTGGGGTAGGAGGTATAGCGCGGTCCGGCGAGGTCGTAGCGCTGGACAAGTGATTGATCCCATACAATTGGCTGAGTAAAAACGGACATGGCGGGTCACCGGTGATCTGATTGATTACATGGTAAGAACTTGCACTGTTTCCCGAATTGACCTGGATCAAGCCTATAATGGCTCTTCAAGGTAATCATGTTGAGGAGGTTGCTACATCTCGGTTCTCTACTCCTGTGGTTCACAATACCTGTAGTTCACCTCCCCGGTAGTTCACGACCCCTGTGGTTTAAAAATAGATCCTCTATTTGGTATGAGTGTTTATGTCCGCTTCCCGCCTATTGCTACAAAATAATTATGATGAAATTGCCGATGCCCTGGCTGGACCCGGCTTTATTATTCTGGATGGTGTCTTTAGCTCCGATCTGACGCGGGGTTTGATTGATGTGCTCGCCACACGGACAGATCAACTGACTCGTGCCGGTGTTGGTCGTGCCGGCGACTATCAACTTAACGATTCAGTGCGCGGCGATGCGATTCAATGGCTGGAGCCGGGCGCTGTGGCTGTCACAGAATTTTTATCTGCCATGGATACACTGCGGGGGGCTTTGAATGAGCGTTTGTTTCTCGGTCTCGCAGACTATGAAGCCCATTTCGCCAGCTATATACCGGGAGCTTTTTATAAAAAACACCGCGATGCCTTTCGCGGTCAGCCGGGGCGCAAAGTCTCCAGCGTGTTTTATTTAAACCCGGATTGGGATTTGGCGGCAGGGGGTGAATTAGTGCTCTATGATGAAGCAGGGGAGCAGGAGCTGGTTCGTGTTGCACCAGAATGCGGCAGG
>JAGKXA010000396.1 GCA_021151615.1 Cellvibrionaceae bacterium
ATAGATTTCATTGCATAAGTTGAGGTGTGAAATGGATGCGAATAAAGAAAAGGCGTTACAAGCGGCGCTGAGCCAGATCGAGCGTCAATTTGGTAAAGGAACTGTGATGCGTATGGGGGATCGAGAGGATTTAGTGATTCCTGCGATTTCTACTGGTTCTTTAGGGTTGGACGTTGCCTTGGGCATCGGCGGTTTGCCCAAAGGGCGTATTATTGAAATCTATGGCCCTGAATCATCTGGTAAAACCACCTTGACTTTGCAAGTTATCGCAGAGGCCCAGCGTCAAGGCGGCACTTGCGCCTTTATTGATGCTGAACATGCGCTAGATCCTATTTATGCCACCAAGCTGGGTGTAAATGTGGATGATCTGATCGTTTCCCAACCGGATACAGGTGAGCAGGCGTTAGAAGTTACCGATATGTTGGTGCGTTCAGGTGCAGTGGATGTACTGGTGGTAGACTCTGTTGCAGCTCTGACTCCTCGTGCAGAAATCGAAGGTGAAATGGGCGATCATCACGTAGGCTTGCAGGCGCGATTGATGTCCCAGGCGCTGCGTAAAATCACCGGTAATATCAAAAATGCCAATTGCCTGGTGATTTTTATTAACCAGATTCGTATGAAAATTGGTGTTATGTTCGGCAACCCGGAAACTACCACTGGCGGTAATGCACTGAAGTTCTATGCATCTGTGCGCCTGGATATTCGCCGTGTGGGTGCCGTAAAAGAGGGAGAGGAAATTATTGGTTCTGAAACTCGCGTGAAGGTAGTTAAGAACAAAGTAGCTCCCCCATTTAAGCAAGCTGAATTCCAGATCCTCTATGGTTCTGGCATCAATCGCATGGGCGAGGTTGTGGATTACGGCGTTAAGCTGGGTTTGATTGACAAGGCGGGCGCTTGGTACAGCTACCAGGGTAATAAAATTGGTCAAGGCAAGAACAACGTGATGAAATTTCTGCAAGAAAATCCTGCTGTATCCCAAGAGTTGGAACAAAAAGTCCGCGCTGAACTTTTGGCAACTCCGGCGCTCTCATTGAGTGCTAGCGGTGGTGATGTGGAAGATGTAGACGCGTAGAGTTTGGTGAAAATAGAGGAGCCTCCGCTGCCTTTGGTGGCGGGGGCTTTTTATTACAGAAATCTTCTTGCCAGTGTTGATCCTGCTCAGTATTCTGGTTTTAAGGAGCTGGCTAGGTAATAAAAAACCAGCACTAAGAATAGGATAGGGCGTAAAGCTCAATAATTTGCGAGGTCGAGATAGTATGAAAAAGATTACCTGGTTGATCACACTCTGTAGCCTGCTGGTCTTCACGGGTTGTACAACTCAGCCCAATGTAGAAACTGATCATCAGGCGGACTACGATTTTTCTGCTTTAAAAACATTCAATGTGGCGGAAACCAAGCAGGACTCCAAAGAAAATATTCTGATTTCCCCGTTTACTCTCAGCCATATCCATTCTGCTTTGGAAAGCGAACTGGCCAAGCGTTATCAGAGTGCGGCTGCTGGTGCAAAACCGGATTTTATTGTGAGCTATCACGTTGTGGTGGAAGAGAAAATTGATCCGCGCAGTTACGATGATCTCTATGGCTTTGGATTCTATGGTCGTGGTTACTATCGTTATCCGAGTCCATTTTTCCATGGTCCTGGTGCGGGTTTGCGCGTCTATAACCAGGGCAGCCTGATTATCGATATAGTCGATGCAAAAACAGAAAAGCCGATTTGGCGTGGTGTTTCAGAGAAGCGTTTAAGTCGTGGCATGGCCCCACAACAACAGCGCGAAGTATTAAGCAGGGCGGTAACCGAGGTTATGGCCTACTTCCCACCGGTACAGGCTGCGCCTAAATAAATTAAGTTTTTTATAAATTGAAAATGGCCGCAACTGCGGCCATTTTCTTATGGGTTCCAGGGTGAATCTGGG
>JAGKXA010000153.1 GCA_021151615.1 Cellvibrionaceae bacterium
CCTTTACCAAATTGACGCTCGATCTGGCTCAGCGCCGCTTGTAACGCCTTTTCTTTATTCGCATCCATTTCACACCTCAACTTATGCAATGAAATCTATATGACAATATTTCTTATGGGATGGGCGCAGGAGCACTGCTACCATGGGCTTACTATACACCAAAAACCTGTACGCGCAACCAGTACCTGTTAATTTATACAGTAAAATACTTATCAGTACTTTTGAAACGCAGAAAGCCACCCTCAGGTGGCTTTCTGTCGACGATTTTGATGGTAAACGGAGAACTACTTAACCATTGGCGACATCCACTCAACAACATCTTTGCTGAGATCTTTAAGGCACTTTTCGGTCGCAGAGCAAACCGTAACACCATTAGCTCCCAAATCCAGCACATTGGTTGATGGGGTAAATTCATTCAGTGTCATAATGGCGCAGGTGTGCTTTGCGGTCACCATATCATCTTTCCCTTTAATAAGGGCAACAGTTACCTGTACCTTGGGCAGATTGGAGCTTTGCTTGGTACCGAATTGACGTTTATCGCCCCCAAGCACTAATTGCTCTACATCTATTGCCAATACTGGCACCACCCCATTCAGAATTTTGTCAACAGTTGCTACGGGCTCCAGACGAATACCATTGGTACGCGAGCGATCGACCAGGTTAGCCACAAGCACCTTATCTATATTGCAGGGAAATTCAGACTGTTTGTATTTGTAGCCTTTTACATTGAAACCAACATTCTGATTGACATACACCAGCGGTGCTTTGGCATCCAACGCGACAGCTTCCGGTGTAGTGAATAGAGATAGCGGCACTACAAGCGCCAGAATCAGTAATGGCAGTTTAAAGAGCGCTAATTTTCCAGGAGAGGACTTTACAAGAGACAGTTTCATATCTTTTACCTTTTGTGTTTGTGGCTATAAGAACACTCATCGGTATCTGAGAGGATGCGTGTGAGTTGACTATATTGCAAATGGTGATGAAAACACTGACCTTATAAAAACCTCGCACTTACCTTTTGCTTACCATTTTTTTCCACTTAAAAATCAACAAGATAGAATTTAACCAAAGCACCCGGGGAGTTGGATTTCCAGCACTTAATCTTGCAAAATTACACTCGTGGTTACAGTCAACTCAGGGGCTGCAACCAAGGTAAACCAATAAGAAAAAACTTACCAAAAAAGGTTGTAACCATGAAGACTGCAACAGGCGCCCGACCATCATGAATGCGCATCAGGAAACCAGTTTTGTGCTGGGTGAGGTAAAAGTATCGCCCTCACATAATACCCTCTGGGCGCGTGATAAAAGTTTAAAGCTGCAGCCCAAGGTGATGGCAGTACTGCATTACCTTGCGCTTAACCAGCATAGGGTCATCAGTAATGAAGAACTGATTGAACATTTATGGGAGGGGCGTGTTGTCACTCACGGCTCCGTACAAAAAAGTATCAATGCGCTGCGCAGTGCATGGAGCGAGCTCGCGGGCGATCAGGAGTTAATCGCGCATTACTCAAAACGCGGTTATCAACTCAAGATAGAGCCGCAGTTCCTCGCCCCGATTGAAGTGGAGTCGCCGAATGGTGCAACAATTGCTCAATCGTCCTTGTCCGCCCTACCCCAACAATATCCCTGGAAAGCGATTGCCGGATCATTGCTGATCCTGGCCCTCATTGTTGTGAGCTATAGGGAAATTAACTGGAGCCGCATCTATTTGCCCTCCAATCATCAAACCCAATTTCACGATACACTGGGCTACACCAATGAAACCGGGCACGAGCGAAACCCAACACCGCATCCGGACAATCAACATCTGGCATATATCCGCGAAAAGACTGCCCCGGGCCAATCAGGCGAAACCGAAAGCCACATCATCATTCGCAACCCGGACGGAAAGGATTGGCGCATAGCCGGCAGCAACGGGGCCTGGTCTACTCTCGCCTGGTCACCCACAGGTAATAGCCTGGTTGCTATTGAAGCCAAGCGACGCGACGGCTCACCCTTGGGGTCGCGTTTTTACGAACCCCCTAATTATCTCTATTCATTCCATATTTTTACGCTGGATATCACTCAGCAACAATTGTTGGAAAAACAACAACTCAGCCAATGGCAGGGGCGAATTTTCAGCGTCACCTGGTGGGATGAATACACGCTGGAGATTATTGCCAAGCAGGGTCCCAATGCCGGCAACAGGCGCTATCGTTACTCCGTTAAAGATCAGCAACTCAAATTGCTGGATGAAATTGAAAATGCAGCCAATCCAATCGCCAGCGCTGTGCTCCAGCAAAAAACGGCAATCGCCAGCTTGGTAAAAAACAAGGTGCAAATTGATTTTCTCAATGCGCAACAAAAACCAATGAGTCGCACCCGGTTGAATGTGGCGGCAGCAGATATCAGTTGGATTCCCGACGGTAGCGGCGTACTGGTTTATGCCGAGGAAGAGCGGAAATTGCTGGCAGTCTATTTGAACGGAAAACAAGTCGTCATTCCTCTGGCCGATAGCAAGGACAAATCTTTCTCGCATCCGCACTATAAAGTCGATGGCCAGGGAATTTTTTATACTGAAGAAAAACGCCGCTCCAATATTTTATTAACCGGGCTGGATGGCCACAAAACGCAGCTGACAGAAAATACGGATTTCAATTATGCCGCGAGTTTTTCACCTGATAGCGGGAAAATAGCCTACGCCTCGGTGCGCAACAATCAAATAAACCTGTGGCTGGTAGATGCAGGGCAAGAGCGTCAACTCACCCGGCAACCTGTACCCCAAAAAGTGGATTCCATTATTTGGTCAAGCGATGCTGTCCATATTATTTTTAATGCTGGTAATCAGCTCTATCACCACGACCTTCGCTCTGACGAAACCCAATTACTGCTGGAGGATAGCGACAAAATAGAACCTCTGGCTTATTTCCCTGCCAACAACCAAACCCTGATCATCAAACACAATGGCGAAGTGCGAAACTTATGGCGCATTGATGGAACACAGCAAAAACAACTGACGTTCGGCGCAGTGGGTTCAGCAATCGAATATGAAGGTGATGTGTACTTCCAGTATGTGAGTGAAGATGGGTTGTGGGTGTGGCGTCACCAAAGCGACAAACTTGAGCAGATAAGCACAAGCATCGATGAATACAGTAAGTTGCTGAAAGCTGATTCAACCGGAATTTACTTTATGAGCGGTGGCGCGTGCAACGAGTCGGATATTTATTATTGGCGCTATGCAGATGCGAAAAAAACAGTCTTCTTGCCACAAAAAAATAGCGCTGTGTTAACCAGCTCATTTAACGCCGGCAACGGTTTATTGCAAACCGAGTGCAATCTGCCAGAGGCAAATATTGTACTGATGAAATAAAATCGAAACCGTAGAACACTTTGAATGCAGAGGGAAGACAAGGATGTCGTTCAACTTGGTACTACAAGTTAGCACTATCAAATTAGCGCTATCAAATTTTCCAATGCAAACGTCACCGCCTGTTTTTGCACTGCATGGCGATCACCAGAAAAATACTGCAATTCTGTTTTCATTTCACCACTCGCCTTGGCCCAGGCAAACCACACTGTACCTACCGGTTTGTCAGCTGTGCCGCCACTTGGACCGGCAACACCGCTAATAGCAACGGCAATATCGGCCTCCGCCAATGCCAGAATACCCCGGGCCATCTCACTCACCACAGCTTCACTCACCGCCCCGTCGCACACCAGAGTTTCGCTCTTTACACCCAACAATTTTTGTTTAGCGTCATTGGCATAGCTAACAATGCCGTATTCGAACCAGGCAGAGCTCCCGGGAATTGCAGTAATCGCCGCAGCAACGCCGCCGCCAGTACAGGATTCTGCAGTGGCAACATGCCAATTACGCTGCAACAATTGTTCGCCCAAGCGTTGGCTTAATTGCAATAAATAATGATCCATCTGATGGTCCGTGAGAAAAAATCAGTCACTGATTATAAATCCCCCGTACCTCAACCACTAGTCATAAGGCGATCTATACTCCAGCCATAGCATAGGCGAGAGAGTGAATGTGCAAACAATTCCCGGATATCACATCAAAACCCTTCTAGGTGAGGGCGGCATGGCCAAGGTCTATCTGGCCCTGCAAAAATCACTGGATCGTCAGGTCGCCATTAAAGTACTGGATGCAAGCCTGATTCAGGACGACGTTGTCCAACAGCAGTTTGAACAAGAATCGCGTTTGGTTGCACAATTAAATCATCCCAATATTATTCACGTGATTGATAAGGGGAACAGCGAACAGGGCCTGCCCTATTTCGTGATGTCTTATGTTAAAAGCGTTTCGTTAGAAGCCATTTTACCGCGCACCGATGTCAACCTGAGCCGCAAGCTCGATATCCTTATCCAACTCTGCAGCGCCCTCGCCTACGCCCACCGCAACGGTATAGTGCACCGCGATATAAAACCTGCCAATGTGTTAGTCGATTACGATGGACGTGCCTACCTGATGGATTTTGGAATTGCAGGCTACTTCACCGCCAATAGCAACAATAATCGGCCCACGCAAGAAGTGGTGATGGGCACCGGAGCGTATATGGCACCCGAGCAGCGCGAGGGTATTTCACACACCAGCCACTTAAGCGATATTTATTCACTCGGTGTGCTAATCCATGAATTTATTTATGGTGTAACTCCAGTGCAAGCAACACGCCTCACCTATCAAAGGTTTGATAACGATCCCGCTGTGAGCAAATTTTCCCTAGCCAATAAAATACAAACTCTGGTTGAGCAATGCATTCAACCTATACCGAACCAACGGCCGGAGTCAGTAGAGCTAATTCGCCAGCAGTTACTGCTGATTACCCAAGGAAAGCACCTGCATACCAACCGCTGGGGTGTTGAATCCACCCGCGACAATATCCCCCCCAATTACACACTACTGGACGTACTGAAAGAAAATCCTTTCGGCGCGACCTACTTAGTAAATGATCCCAATCGCCAGCGTTTGTTGGTAATAAAAAAACAATCGCTGGAGCATTTGGGTAATGCGCCGCAGTACGCCGCCAAGCTGACCCAAATCCAGCATCCCCATATAGCGCGAGTTTATGGCACCGGGAAAAACCCGCGCGTTTTTATTATTGCGATGGAATATTTACCCGGTGGAAATTTGCAGGAGCGCTTAAGCCAGACACTGAATATCGGCCAATGCCTGGTGCTGGCCCAGCAGTTGGCCAATGCACTTGCCTGTGCCCACTCTTATGGATTAATTCACGGCAACCTGCGCCCGAGCAATATTTTATTTGCAGAAAAAAATCATTTGAAACTTACTGACTTTGGGTTCCCGGTACATAGCTATGGCGAAGATACCGATTGGTATCACCCCGCCAATGAACCCGGTTCAACAGCAACAGATATTTATGCAATGGGCGTCATTTTATTTCAGCTAATGACAAGCAAATTACCAGTCAATGATTGGTGGGGTCTAAGAAATCGCTGGCAATTACGGCATTTGCCCGCCGCTCTGCGCAATAATATTTTGCAGATGCTGCACACCAATCCTAAAAAACGGTTAAAAAGTGCGGATATTGCAGCCAATGTTTTCACCAATCTGCAAAACAATCAAAAAACCCAAGTACTGGAAAAAATGGCAGGAGCGTGAGCACTCAACAGCGAACGAATTTCCGGATTTTCCTGCCACACTTTGGCCGCCGCTTAACCCGCATAGCCACCCAATAGAAAGCCTCTATCCAACGTTAGCAGTTACAAAATAATAATAAGTAAAAAAACACCCATAAATAACAAAAATGCCAATAAAAGATAGTATTTTACTCATTATTGAAAAAATACTAAAAAGTAGTAAACTACCCTTAAATGGCAAATTATGGAGTTATTAATCCCAAAACTACCCTTATGAATTACTACACTATGAGCAATAATGCAGTCGCTGCCGAACTGGGTAATCGCCTGGAGCGCCTGCGCCTACAGCACAATCTTACCCAGCAAGTACTGGCAGCTGAGATAGGCATAACCCCTAAAAGTTATCGCCAGCTAGTGGCCGGTGGCGGCAAACTGGAGAACATGATTGCCGCCTTGCGCGCGCTCAATGCACTGGAGCAACTGGATAGTTTTTTGCCAGAACCAGCGCCCAGCCCCTTGGAACAACTGAAACTCCAGGGCAAACAACGGCAACGCGCGCGCCAGCGGCCATACCCAAAGGCAGGGGATGGAAACCCTGGCAATCGCATTGAGGAACAGGGGCTGGATTGGTAATGCAAAACCTTGCTGAAGTCTGGTTGTGGGACAAAATGGTTGGCGCCCTCGCCTGGTCGCCGGATACTCGCCTCGCCAGTTTTGAATACACTCCGGAATGGATAGAAACCGGCGTACAAGTTGCTCCCCTGCGTATGCCCTGTCAGGCACAAGGCCAACGCATCTTCCAATTTCCACAATTGAATCCCGCAACTTACAAAGGCTTGCCGGCCTGCTTTGCCGATACCCTGCCCGATGATTTCGGCAATGCCGTCATCAACGCCTGGCTGGCGCGCACCGGGCGCGACCCACAGAGTTTTAACCCATTGGAGCGATTACTCTACAGCGGCAAGCGTGGCATGGGCGCGCTGGAATATGCACCGGCCTTGCGCCAGGTAAAAAATTCCCATGACAAGTTGGAACTGGAGTCGCTAATTCAGTTGGCGCAGCAAGTGTTAGATCAACGCACCGGGGTGAGTAGTAACCTGCAACAAGCGGGCAATGATGACTTGACCGCTATCCTGCAGGTGGGAACCTCTGCTGGAGGTGCACGGGCTAAAGCGCTGGTGGCGATTAACCCATCGCGCACCGAAATTCGTTCCGGCCAAATAAATGCGCCGGAAGGCTTTGAACACTATTTATTAAAATTTGACGGCGTCGTTGAGCATAGCAACCACCGCGAAACCTTTGGCGACCCGCAAGGGTTTGGGCGCATGGAATATGCCTACTATTTAATGGCCAAAGAGGCGGGGATCAATATTTCGCCCTGTGAGTTGCTGGTTGATGGCCCACGCGCGCACTTTTTAACAAAACGCTTTGATCGTATTGGCAATCACAAATTGCACTACCAATCGCTCTGCGCTATGGATCACGCCGATTTTAAACAGCCGGGTCAGTACAGCTACGAACAGCTATTCAGCGTCGCCCGCCAGTTACGTTTAAACCGTAGTGATGCCGTGGAAATTTACCGGCGCATGGTGTTTAACCTGGTAGCACGCAACCACGACGACCACAGTAAAAATATTGGCTTTCTGCTGCCCGGCCCACGCGCGACCTGGCAATTAGCTCCCGCGTTTGATATAGCCTACAGCTACAAGCCGGGTTCACCCTGGGTGAATTCACATCAATTAAGTGTGAACGGCAAACGCGACAATTTTGCCATGGAAGATTTGCTAGGCATCGCTAAACTGATTAGCAATTTCACCAAAGAAGCCAAAGCGATTATCCAGCAAGTATTGGATGTGGTTAACCAATGGGATTCTTATGCAGAGCAAGCCGATGTAAGGCCCGAATTCGCACAGGAAATACAACGTAACTTGCGACTTAAATGGTAAATCGCTACGCCCCTTATCGATAAGAGAAATAGTTATGCACATTAGCACTATTGTATTTTTCGCCTTGCTCGCCTTTTTTACCTGGCGTGGCTATCAAAAAGGATTTATCCAATCCATTACCCGCATACTCAGTTGGATTGTCGCTTACCCGGCAGCTATTTTTTTTACCAAACCCTTCGCTAAATGGTTAATTGCCAATACTGCACTGGATGGCTTGCTAGTGTATTTTATTGCCGGTGCCAGTATTTTTTTAGCCGTTAGCCTGATAGTAACCCTGCTCTTGAATTTACTCGCCAAACTAATTCCGGAAAATGAGACCACAGAAATAAGCTCCAAAATTGGCGGCGCTGGTGTAGGTGTGCTCATGGGCGCAATTGTTGGTTTGCTGGTCGTTTATGGTTTGAGTGTTGTGATAACCCCCAAACCTGCACCCGCTACCACCATTGCAACCAATATCAACACAGAGAAAGCGGAGACCACCTCACAAAATGAAAGTACAACGACAGCAGTTGGTGTACCCCGCATAACAGATCTGGAAAAAACACGCGATTCCTTTATTGAAGCCAGTGCGAAAAAATTGATTGGAACTGCCGCCGCAACTGCGGTGGATTTGGCACTGGATGACAAAACCACTACCCAGGTCACTAAAGCCTTTGTAGAAAATCCGCAATCCATGCTCACCAATGTCCAGCAAGTGGTTAACAATGATCAATTAAAACAACTAATGACTGACGAAAAAATTCAATCGATCATGACTACCGGCGACACCCATGCATTGATGAACAATCCGGCATTTAAAGAGTTGATGAACAATCCCAACGTACAAGCATTAATGACGCAATCGGATGTTGACAGTGATGCAGGCTCACAAGCGGCGGCCGAAAAAATGATTACTGCCTGGAATCGCGTGCAAACTATTAAACATGACCCACGTGTTATCGCCATTATCAGTGACCCGGAATTTCAACAGCAGTTAAATTCACCCAATAAATTGCAACTGATGATGAATCCGAAACTAAATCAGCTGACAGAAATTATTTTTAGCAATGAGACAATTCCAGCCAATGGTATGACCAAATATCAAGTGCAGGATGTGAATTCAACAAATCAAGCAGGCACTGCAGCGAGAAACAACATTCAAGCCGTACCTGCAGACGATGACGGGAAAGCACCTACCACTATCTATCGTTGGACTGATGAAAAGGGGCAAGTGCATTATTCTGACACGCCCACAAAGGATGGGCAGCCAAAAGATAAATAACTCAATAAATTTTAGGTTCGCCTTCTGGCCGCGTTTTAAAACGCGGCTGCGCCCAGAGATACTGCTCTGGAACTTTTAAAATTTCCTGCTCGAAATATTCATTCACCCGGCGAGTATCTGCCCAATCATCACCCGTTGGGTAATTTTCAAAGGGCGGGTGTATCACCACCTGATAGCCTTTGCTGTTCTCAAGGCGATACTGGGAAAAAGGAATAATTTTAGCGCGCCCCATACGCGCAAATTGCGCCGTCGCGGTCACCGTTGCCGCAGGCACGCCGAAGAAAGGAACAAAGATCGATATTTTCGCCCCCATGTCACGATCCGGCGCATACCAAATCATCCGGCCTTTGCGCAGCTGCGACACCATCGCGCGCACGTTATCGCGCGCAAATGCAATTCCACCCGGAGCATAAGCTTCGCGTCGCACTTTTTGCACATAATCAAATACCGGATTTTTGTGTGGCGTGTACATGCCATCGTAATTCACATAAATTCCTAACATGGCACTACCAATATCCAGAGTAGTGAAATGTAAACTGAGCAGCATAGCTCCCTGCCCTTCGGCTTTGGCTTGCTCAACATGTTCAATCCCGCTGATGGTGAATAATTTACGCAAGCGGGATTTCGCCCAGAAAAAACCAATGCCGGTTTCGAACACAGCAATCGCAGTAGATTCCAGATTTTTTTTCAACAGCGTTTCAATTTCTTCTGACGACTTTTGCGGAAAGCATAATTGCAAATTGGTACGCGCCATTTTCACACGCTTTTTATTCAGATTTAGCAAAGGTGTCAGCGCCCGCGCCATGACCATTTGCCATGAATAGGGCAATTGCGCAATTAAGAACCACAAGCCAAAACCTATCCAGGTTAGCCAATGACGGGGAGCCAATAATGCACGGGAAAATTCGGGAGCAGCAGACATAGGTATCAGTCATTCAAAACAGGAAGGGGAATTATAGCGGTTGGAGCATAAAGCAGCTAATCAGGTAGCGCCTCCAACGCAATAACGCAGGAGGCAATACCTTTCCGGCTTAAAAGCTATACACCAGATTCACAAAAGTAGTGGTATCGGTCTTTTCTTTTCCCGGCGCCACCTCGGTATCATTGGCAACCGCAAAACCCACTTTCATTTTCATTGCATCGGTAATGGAAGTCGCCAGTGATGTCTCTGCCTGAGTGCGGGTGTTATCGGAGCCGGATTCCACACTGATGGTCTGCTTGAAGGTTGCTGTCGCAGTAATTTTCCACTCCAATGCGGTAGCTGCACGCAACATAGCACCGGATTCATCCACGTAAGTATCAGGCACCAAAGGGTCATCACTCTCAACGACTTTCTTGCCCTCAAAATAACCGGGACCCGCCTCCACAAACCAATTGAGCGTTTTACCGGAGTAGAGCCAATCACCATAACCCAGAGCGATAGTATTGTAGGTGCGATAAGCGCCGAAATAGTCAGTGGTGTGCGAGCCAAAACCAAACAGATAGGATTTTTCCACGCCTAATAAATAGGCAAATTTTGCTGAGCCAAAATATTTCTCTGCTGTTTTCTCTTTACTCGTGGTGTCATCGTCCTGAACTACTTCATCCTCTTTAAAGAGTGAGCTGAGAATATATTGGTTCTCCCAGTTTTCTAAATTTTGCTTCGCATCCAGCTTGGCCTGGATACTGGTGGTTTCCGTGTTGCCCGAGGTGGCTATAGCCCCCAGATCAACCTCAACATCCCAGGGGCGCTTTGGTTCATCGGCAGCCAATGCGCTGCCCGCAAATCCACCCATAAGCCCTCCACCAATAACGAATCCCAAACCAACAATTGTGGATAATTTCTGCATTGTTCAAGTCCTGTTACATCTATGGAAGCCGAACCTTAGCATAGAAATACTGACTGCCAAATGAAAACGACCGGCTTAGTGGCCGGTCGTTTCGCAGGGGATGGGAAGTAGGTTAGTCGCGCAACAAGCAGTTAAGCTCGTCGACAACTTCAGCCCAGTCGGAATATTCCTGACGGGCCTCACGCAGGAAAGCCGCTTGCTCGGCAGTCCAAAAGGTTGCGCTAGCCAAAGGCTCGGCTTGCGGTAATGGGCGATGCTTTTCAATAAAAGCG
>JAGKXA010000154.1 GCA_021151615.1 Cellvibrionaceae bacterium
TAGCGCTGCCAGAGTAGTGCGCACTTCACCCAGCTTTGCGCTTGCCTTTGCTAAAGCAACTTCATAGGGTTTGCGATCTAATACCAGCAGCAATTGACCTGCTTTCACATGGTCGTTTTCCGCTACCAAACGCTGCTCTACCGCACCGGCAACACGTGGGCGAATATTGATGACATCAGCCTTGGTATAGGCATTTTCTGTAGTCGCATAGCGACCACCAGAAAGATAAATCACCAGTCCGACAATACCCAGCAACGCCGGTATAACAACCAGCAACAAAAAGCGGCGCGACTTCAATGTTTCAGTCATTTTTCACTTACCTCAGATACCACTTTGGATTCAGAAATGTTTTTGCTCAATGCCGTCAGGTTTTCACGCACCCGATTCAACCCGGCAAACAAGGCCTGTTGTTGCTCCGGCGTTAAACCGGCAAGTGCCTGTTGCTGGAACTCGGCGGACGCCGCCGTAATCATCTTCAGAATAGGTGCAGCCGCAGGCGTTAAAAAAAGCTGGAAGGCGCGACGGTCTTTAGGATCAGGGCGACGTTCAATCCAACCGTTTTCGGCCAATTGATCCAACAAGCGCGCCAGGCTGATGGGTTGGATATCCATATAATCCGCCAGGTCCACCTGCCGAATACCCTGCCAGCGACGAACACCCAACAGTGCCTTCGCCTGGGACAAGGTAAGTTGGTATTGCTCGAAATAATGGGAAGCGATACGACGAGTCAGGCGCACATTATCGGCCAGCAAAAAACCCAGGCTTTCGCTTTCAGGAACCAGTGGGCCAATATCATCAAGGTCGTAGGAACTCATAAACCATCCTCATAACAAGTTAAATATATAATATACATAGCTTACTATTTTTCCAAAGATGGGTTTGACCTTAGGGCGACATGAAAATCGTTTTTGGGTTATAAAGTGCTCAAAAGATCGCCAGCGCTAACCCCAAAAATGGTTTTAGCCGTTATACTGCGCGCCCTTTTTCAGCTGGACTGGTGATACGCCCATGAACTTTACCTCCCTTGGACTTGCGCCCGAATTACTGCGCGCCCTTAAAGTGATTGGCTTTAAAACCCTCACACCAGTACAGGAACAAGCCATTCCGGCTGCGAGGCGCGGCCTGGATCTGCTCGCTACTGCACAAACCGGAACCGGCAAAACTGCCGCCTACTGTTTGCCAGTATTGCAACAAATGCTGGAAAAACCCAAAGGCACCGAAGCAGGGTTTGTGCGTGCGCTGATCCTTGCTCCCACACGCGAGCTGGTGGAGCAAATCGCCAAAGCCCTACAAGAGTTTGCGCAATTCACGCCGTTTAAAATCACCGCGGTCTATGGCGGAGTAAAAGTCACCAGCCAAGGCGCCAAGCTGCGCGCCGGTGTGGATATCCTGGTCGCGACACCTGGCCGCCTGAAGGAACATATCGAGCTGCAAAACGTGAATCTGGCAAAGGTGGAATTTGCCGTGCTCGACGAAGCCGATCGTATGCTGGACATGGGGTTTGTCGTGGACATGCATGCGATCCTCACCAGCATCGCCCGCAAGCACCAAACCCTGTTTTTCTCAGCAACCGGCTCACCGCTGGTCACCAATCTGTCCAAGCAGGCGATGAATCGCCCTACCCTGATCACTGTTTCCAAGCGTAACTCAGTGGCCGAAACAGTTGACCATGTGCTTTACCCGGTGGACAGCACGCGCAAGTACGAGCTGTTTATCCATTTGCTGCACAGCCAGAACTGGTATCAGGTGATGGTTTTCAGCAGTACGCGCGAAGCTGCGGAGCAATTAATCCAGGCGTTGAAAAACGACAAGGTGGATGCGGCTGTCATTCACAGCGAGAAGACCCAGGGTTCACGTCGCCGCGCACTACAGGAATTTAAAGAAGGCAAACTGCAAGTGTTGGTTGCGACCGAAGTCGCCGCACGGGGATTGGATATTCAGGGGCTGGATTTCGTAGTGAATCTGGATCTACCCTTCTTCACCGAAGACTATGTACACCGTGTAGGCCGTACCGGTCGCGCGGGCAAAAAAGGTACCGCGATCTCACTGGTAACTCCCGCCGAAGAACATAAAATTTCGCTGATTGAGGATGTCATCGGTACCAAAATAAAACGTGAGAAAATCAAAGGCTTTGAAGTGACTGAGCAAGTCGTCAAGGTAGTCACCAAACCCAAAAGTGGTTTACTGAAACTGGCCAGCAAACCCGCTAACAAATCCAAAGCGGGCAATCCAAAAAAATCCGCCTTTGCCAAACCGGCAAAGGGCAAAGCAACTGGCGCTCGCCCAGCGGCCGGTAAACCTTCCCGCACCAGTGCCAAAACTACGCGCAGTGCAAAACCTGCAGCCCCCAAAAAGCGCTAACAAATTGCCAAAGTAAAAAGGCCGTCTGCTTTATCAACAGACGGCCTTTTTTATAATCCCTAAGTGAAGATCAATCGCCCAAATCCTCGTCGTTATCCAGATCATCATCGTACGCGCGTGGTTTGCGGGTTGCAGCGCGGGAGAGGATCTCCACATAAAAGCCTTCACCGCCAGCCGCTTTGATCGTATCCATCGAGCCAATAATATCCGCCAGACGTATGTCTTCTGCTTCCGCTTCCGTTGCGCCGAACCGACAGTCAAACGCCCAATAATTACTGCCCGCCGGCAAGGCTTTGTTGCGCTCGCGCTTTACGTATTTGCGTACCTCGTGCTTGATGGCTTCGAACAAACGCTCGGGGTGCTTGCCTTCGATATTGAGTTTGAATGTCTTTTTCATGATCGCTCGATAGTAATAAGGGGTAAATCCGGGTGCGCATCTTACCGCAATGAACCCTTTTCGGCTGCAAACAAATGGTGATTCTGCGGCCCTAACCGCCTATAATGCGCGCCTCTATTTTTGCATGATTTTTAATCAAGTCAGCGTTTACGCAGGTGTTACCGATGTCCGCCACAGAAACCCCGACCAAAAAGCTCTATATCAAAACCCACGGCTGCCAGATGAACGAATACGACTCATCGCGCATGCGTGATTTATTGGGCGAATCCCACAACATGGTGGCGACCGAAAACCCCGAAGAGGCAGATGTGATCCTCATCAACACCTGCTCTATCCGCGAAAAAGCCCAGGAAAAACTCTTCCACGAATTGGGCCGCTGGAAACACCTCAAGAAAAAGAACCCGGAACTGGTCATTGGCGTTGGCGGTTGTGTCGCCAGCCAGGAAGGGGCAGCCATTGCCGAGCGCGCGCCCTTTGTGGATCTGATCTTTGGCCCGCAAACCCTGCATCGCCTGCCAGAAATGATGGAAACCAAAAAGAACAACGGCGTCGTGGTAGTGGATGTCAGTTTTCCCGAGATTGAAAAGTTCGACAAACTGCCCCAGCCCGACGCCGATGGCGTTAGCGCATTCGTCTCCATTATGGAAGGCTGCTCCAAGTACTGTACGTTCTGCGTAGTTCCCTACACCCGTGGCGAGGAAGTCAGCCGCCCGGTCGCCGATGTGATGGCCGAAATTATCCACCTCGCCAAACAAGGCGTGCGCGAAGTTAACCTGCTCGGTCAAAACGTCAATGCCTATCGCGGCGAAGCCACCGACGGCACTATTGTCGATCTCGCTGAGTTAATTACTTATGTGGCGGCAGTAGACGGTATTGACCGCATTCGCTTCACCACCTCGCACCCGGTGGAATTCACCGACTCCTTGATCGATGTTTACAACCAGGTTCCCGAACTGGTGAGTCACTTGCACCTGCCCGTACAAAGTGGCTCCGATCGCATTTTGATGGCGATGAAGCGCGGCCACACCGTTTTGGAATACAAATCCAAACTGCGTCGCATCAAAAAGATTCGGCCCAACATCAGCTTCTCGTCTGATTTTATTATCGGCTTCCCCGGTGAAACCGAGGCCGATTTTGAAGCGACCATGAAGCTGATCCACGATATGGAATTTGATACCTCCTTCAGCTTCGTCTACAGCCCGCGCCCTGGTACACCTGCGGCAGACCTGCCCGATGAAACACCCGAGGAATTGAAGAAACAGCGCTTGGCAATTTTGCAAGACCGCATCATCCAACAGGCCATGGCAATTAGCCGTCGTATGGTCGGCAACACCGAGCGCATTCTCGTATCGGGCTACTCCAAAAAAGACCCGGGCCAATTGTGCGGTCGCACCGAGAATAATCGTGTGGTGAATTTCCGCTGTGACAATGCAAAATTAATTGGCAAGTTTGCAGATGTGTTGATTGAGGAGGCTTTGCCGAATTCGTTGCGCGGTACTCTGCTAGGTTCAGAATTGGATAGCGACTGGGTTAAGCTTTAATTCGCCAAAAGTTATCAGTGCACTACAACTCGAAAAGCCTGCACGATTACTGCAGGCTTCTTTATTGTAAAAATTTTTCCAACCGATCCAAAGAAACCGGCTTTAGCAAAGAGCCACTGATACCAGCATCCTCTGCACGCTGTTTATCAATTTCCTCGCCACTCACTATAATGATTTGCGTATCAGGCAACAGCGGACGAATTTGTGCTGCAAACGCGTAGCCGCTCATGTCAGGCAGATTAATATCAACCAAAATAATCTCTGGAGCATAGTCTTTCACTTTTAGCAGAGCCATTGCGGCGTTTGTAGCAGGGACTGCCTGCCACCCCAACAGCCCAAGCAACGCTGACATCGCCTGCAGCGCATCTGGATCGTCCTCCACTACCAGTATCACTCGCGCTTCGATTGAACCACTGTTGGTATCTGATGAGATGATGGGGAAATAACGTGTAAGGCACTCGTACAAGCGAGACTGATCAACGGGTTTGCCAAGGTAAAATGAAAATCCCGATTCAAAGCACTTATCCATATCGCCTTTCATATGCGCGGCAGTCAATGCAATTAATGGTTTCTCAAAGCAGGTTTGCCGCAATTTAGTAGCCGCTTCGTGCCCTCCCATCACCGGCATGTGGATATCCATTAACACCAGGTCAAAGTAACGATTCTGAGAAGCCTCAGCATTAATCAACCTTATTGCATCCTCACCATTAACGGCATACATCACTTCCAGACCAGTCAACGCAACGAAATGACCAATTAGCAAACGAATATCGCGCAGATCATCTACGACAAGTACACGCCCACGAAATTGCGGAACTATCGTCGCTTTTTCTCCAACTATATCGAAATTCAGTGTCAGCAATACGGAATCTATGTGGGAAATATCACCGGGATCTATCGAAAAACTAAATTCGCTGCCTTTGCCCACTTCGCTCCGAACACAAATATCCCCTCCCAATCGCGCGACCAGCATTTTACTAATAGTCAAACCCAACCCTGTTCCCGCGCGAGGATGTGCATAGGTATCTTTGGATTGTACAAACGGCTCAAAAATTAATTCCATTACGTCTTGCGCAATGCCAATTCCTGAATCCCTCACTGTAAAGGAAATTTTTTCTTTTCCCCCCACTCTGATACGCTCTATACGTAAAACGATCCATCCTTCCTCAGTAAACTTGATGGCATTGCCGATCAGGTTCAACAAAATCTGTCGCAACCGCATTGGGTCAGTCACAATATCTATTGGCAACGGCTGGGGAGCTTCTATGCGCAGCTCTAAATTTTTATCAATAGCAGCGCCGCGCATTAAAAAGTAGATATCGCACAGAAATGACGACAAACAAATGGTTTGTTGTTCAAGTTCAAGTTTGCCCGCTTCAATCTTGGATAAATCCAGCACATCATTCAGTAAGCCTAACAAATGCTTCCCGTTTCTATGCACAATCTGTAAATGCGCAAGACTCTCTGTATCGATAATTCTATTAATCAACAATTCAGTAAAACCGAGAATGGCAGATAAAGGAGTTCGCAACTCGTGACTGAGGTGGGCAAGAAACTCACTTTTTGAACGGTTTTCAGCTTCCGCTTTCAATCGCACGACGCGCTCGCGTTCCACTTCACTGCGCGCCAACGCATAACGAATCGAGCGAGCAAGTTGCTCTGCACTCAAATCTGCCTTGACCAGATAATCCACAGCACCAGCTTCCAGGGCCTGAATATCAACATCTTCCCGATGAACGCCAGTTAATAAAATAATTGGCCCCGTAAAGCCGGCATTCTGAGCCTGCCGCAACAATGCAATACCATCCTGAGCACCTAATTTATAGTCCATTAAACACAAATCATGACTGCTTTGACTCAGCTGGGTTAGGCCTTCATTAAATGAAGCAGCCCAATCCAACTGATAATCCTGATCAATTTCCCCCAACAACTCCTTTGTTAGCAAAAAATCGTCTTCATCATCGTCCACGATTAGTAGTTTTACCGCTTGCATAATCCCGCCTCCAGACAAAATCTATGGCAACTCCACAAACTCCACCCAGTATCTGCCCAACACCCTCATCAATTCGACCAATGCATCAAACGTAACCGGCTTGGCAATATAGGAGGCAGCGCCCAAATCATATCCCTTTACCATATCCTCTTCCGCCTTAGACGTAGTCAAAATCACCACGGGAATTCGGCGTAAATTTTTGTCAGCTTTAATTTTTGCTAACGCTTCTCGCCCATCCATTTTCGGCATATTTAAATCCAATAAAATTAATCCCGGCATGGGATAATGAGTGCGGTCAGAATAGCTTCCCTTTCCATGTAGATAATTCAATAACTGCACACCATCTTCAACAAAATACAGCTCATTTAAAACCCGACTTTCCAACATCGCTTCCTGGGCAAGAAGGCGGTCATCATTGTCATCTTCCGCCATCAGGATTATCAGCGTTTTTTTTGAAATATTCATGATTTGCCACTACTCATTAGCACAACATATCGTTGACGGCACACAAAGTTAAAGGTCTAACGGCTCTATCACCGGTTGAGTCATTGGCAAACGAATAATAAATGTAGCCCCCTTTCCCTGTTCGCTTTCAGCATCAATGCTACCACCATGGCGCTCGACAATTTTTCGACACAACGCCAGGCCAATACCAGTCCCTGAATATTCATCGCGCCCATGTAAGCGCTGAAATAGATTAAACACACGCTCAGAATATTGTTGATCGAAACCTATTCCCTGATCAGTAAACTGAATACAACACCAGTCCCTCATGTCCTCCACCAACAGTGAGGGAAGTTGTACTTCACATGTGATTCGAATCTCTGGCGCGATATCAGGTTTATGAAATTTCATGCTATTAGTCATTAGATTCATAAATACCTGCCCTATCTGTGAAGCATCCGCATCGATAGTAGGTAAAGATTCGATATACAATCTGGTACCAGATTCTTCGATCGCATAATCCAGATCATCCAATACTCTGGATACCACCTGATTTAAGTCGACCTGCGCAAATGGCTTTTGCTTGGTAGTCACACGAGAGAAACTTAATAGATCATTAATCAAAGCCGACATACGCTCAGATGCAGCCTGCATCCTCATCACATAGTGAGCGCCACGCTCACCCAGTTCTTGCATAAATTTTTGTTGCAATCTATCACCGAACGCCCGTATTTTTCGCAATGGCTCTTGCAAATCATGTGATGCGACAAATGCAAATGCTTCCAAGTCCTTATTACTACGATGCAGCTCCTCCGAATACTGCATTAGCGCCTGAGTGCGCATATCAACCTTGGCTTCAAGTTCACTATTTACCCGTTCCAACTCACGATATAAATTTTCTATTTTTGCGGAGTTTCGATACAAAATAAAAAAAATCCCCAAGGATAACCCCAACCCTATAGAATTTGTCAACAACAACGAAGCCACAATGAATTGGCGGTTATTGACCGCATGATTTTTGTTTTGTTTTAAGCGTAAGGTTTCATCCTCCTCCATTTCACTGATTAACGCAGTAATCTCCGCCATCATTTGAATGCCCTCATCCGTTCTGATTTTATTAACAGCATCCCGAAACCGATCATCGTCAGTCAAGCTGACAATCAACTGCATTTCATTAATCTTGTCGAGAACTTTTGAATATAGTTGGTCATAGCGCTGCGCCTGCAAGGGAACATTACTGGATGCATCTCGCAATTTATTCAAGAGGCCATCAATAATGACCAACGTATTATGGTAGGGATCAAGATACTTCTCATTGGATGTTAATAAATAGCCGCGCTGGCTACTTTCTGCGGTATATATCTCTGTTTTCAGATCTTTGATAAGACTAATAGTTTGAAGGTTATTATTAATACTGCGGTTGTTCTCTGCGATAACATTAACTGAGCGATAGGAAAGTGCCGTACTAATTAAAAAAAAACTGATTACAGAAGCCAATACCAAATGCCAGACATAATTCGGCATCCCCCCAAACCCTGAGTCATGCACAGAAGACATCTGAATCACTGTTTAGCCCCATCGGAATCGTTGGCGTTTTTGAATGCATCCAATCTAAGGCTACAAGTGCGGCATTCGAGCAAAATCACTTCAAAAATATGAATGGCGCGACCTATGTCGCCAGTGCGCTCCAATGTAAGTTTTCCTAACTCAGCATTGAGTGAAATATTATTCAATGGATTGCGCACATTATGTATTAATCTATTGCTATTATCTTTGCTATCCATTGCTCCTCCGATACTAAGCATCTACATAACTGTTTAAACGGTTATAAAGCGTTTTCAAACTAATCCCTAACATATCTGCTGTTTGCTTTTTATCACCATCAAAATGTTGCAGCGTAACTTCTATTAATTCACGCTCTACCTCCTCGACGGTTTTACCCACTGCAATCCCGGACGCGGGCTGCGGACTCACTTTGGAAAAAGGTGACGTAAGGTCATGGGGGAGAACCACTTGCATTTTTTGTGGGTCTGACATGATATAAGCACGATGAATAGCGTGGCGCAGTTCGCGAACATTCCCTGGCCAGTCATAATCCATTAGTCGATGCAATGATTGCTCACTAATACCGACATCACTGCCGTATTGCTGATTGAATATTTCAAGGAAATGCTTTACCAGTAGTGGAATATCACTTTTTCGTGCACGCAACGGCGGGATATAAATTGGAAAGACCGCCAGCCGAAAATATAAATCCTGACGCAAACACTGTTGCTCCGCTATTTCCAGCTCTGTACGATTAGTGGCAGAGACCACTCTTGTTTCAACGTCAACAGAGGCAACGGAGCCCACCCTAATTAATTTTTGAGTCTCCAGAACACGTAATAAGTTGGGCTGAAGATCCAGCGGCATTTCGGTGATTTCATCCAGAAATAATGTTCCTTTATCAGCTTGCTCAAACACGCCGATCTTGCGATGGGAAGCACCGGTGAATGCGCCCTTTTCATGCCCAAAAAGTTCGCTATTAATTAATTCACGTGAAAACGCACCGCAATTGGTAGCAACGAATTCTCCTTCGACATTACTGGCATAGTGAATAGCAGCGGCTACCATTTCTTTACCCACACCACTCTCACCCATCAGCATTACATTTGCCTTGGTTGCGGCCACACGCTCGATCATTTGATAAAGATTTTTCATGGGTTCTGATTCACCCACCAAATAATTGAAATGCAAAAAAGCACTTTGCTGCTGATTGACAACCAACGATTTTCTCTCAATAAAAATTGACTGCAATTGAGATAAATCGATAGGTTTAATCAGGTAATTAACATTTGATCCGTATAGGTTTCTAACAATTGACTTAATAGAGGGATGGCCGGTTACAAGAATAATTTTGGTATTATTTCGTTCGGGCAAGGCGTCTAACAAATGCAAACCACTACCGTCAGGCAAGATCAAATCTAATATCATATGCGTGAAATGATGTTCGCCAATCAAATCACGTGCGCGTGCAACAGAATCTACCGTCTTTACGTTATGCCCCATTAGCTTCAACAATTCTGCTGTAGCGTCTAAAAAAATCTTGTCATCGTCAACCAATAGTACTTCAGCCACGACCATACCCTCATGTTTACCAGCGGCGCGCCAACCCATTCTAGCACCACTCACGAAGGATAAAGCAGAACAAATCAATCAGTTAGCGATCTCTATCACTAATTTAAATAAAAACAATACGTCGCCAAAAATAACAATTGTACATTTTTAAACAAAATGAACAGTTTCTGAATAAAAAAATGAAACAAAAAAATGTGATGTCAATCAAGTTTTAAAAACCATCAACAGAAAACAATCTCCTGTCATAGGATGACTCTAGCTATTTAATCGGTTATGCAATTCGAGGTTGAATACGTCTATTAATTTTTTAAAAATTTTAAGAAAAATTATTTTTCTACTTAGAATCACAAAAAATAATTTGCAGTATGTTATTAATTTTTAGCCACTTTACAAAAATCCGCAACGCAAAAAAGATGGCTGGATTGAAAGCAAACTGGAAACAGTGTTGGCGCTCAATAAGCATCTCGACACACTTGATATAAATATCGATGCGGATAAGAACATCTCTACATTGGGTAACAAAGTAAACACAGATATTGCGAAAGAGCTTGCAGAAAATATTGTTTTGGATATCGAGAGAAGATATTCGGTGAAAAACAATATCAACGTTATGTCAAATCCAGCGACTATAGAAGCTCAAGCAGCCACCAGAAACCGTCGTAGTTTCTCGCAATATGCCGAAGACGTCTTTATTACTGCTGCGATAAAAACCGAGTTGCTGGCTTCCAAGAATACTGTTATCGAGACTTTTTATCGGAATAGCCCAGGGGATCGGGGGTATTTAATGCCCCGGACTCCGGATACTGAAACTGCTGTAAATACAGCAACTTAAACAACATACCTCATATACAACAATAACTTTTGCAACCATTTATCGCTAAGTCCCTGAAATTTATACTTTATCCTAGGAGTTTAATGGTTTAGTCTTACCTTAACTGAAGCTGAAAGAGATCTATACCTGCTTTGAATAGTCACGTCACCTCCGCCCCGGAAACCGTTACCCACCAGCT
>JAGKXA010000155.1 GCA_021151615.1 Cellvibrionaceae bacterium
GAGCTTTGGGTGTTTGAGCTTCTGTTTTAGTTACCGGCTTTTTTGGCGCAGCCTGGGTTGCAGGTTTCGTTGCCGTTTCAGTGGCTGGTTTTGCGGTAACCTTGGGCTTCTCACTACCTGGAGTTTGTGCTGCTGTTTTCTTTGGAGCAGCGGGTGCTTTGGCGGGTGTTGTCTTTTTAGTAGTGGAGGCCGCTGCTTTCGCTACAGCCTTTTGGTCCGCCGCCGTTGTGGTAGTTTCCGCCGGTTTGGTTGCCGGCTTTTTGCGCGCGGCCGGTTTAACCGACAGGCTACCTGACTCTGCTGGAGCAGGTGTTGTCGCTGGAGCTTCGGAAGAGCTTGTGGGTTTGTCGCTAGGGGTTGTCATCGCCAAAACGCCTGTGACTTGTTATTGGTATGCCTGATTAACAGAGGATTATGCCTGTTCCAGCGCGAGGCTGGCGACAAAATCCGGTAGGAAAACTTCGCTCACCAGCAAGGGTTTGCCGCTTAGGCAAAATACAGAGCGGCGCCCCCAAAGTAATTTCGATCCTGCCAGCGCTGGAGGTACATAGCGATGATCGCGTCGGATAGCGGCAAGGGCAATCGGGCTGCGCACCAAATGCGGCTGGCTAAACAGAAATGCTCCCAGGGGGCGAGTGCCTTGCTTGCGCAAATGGCGCAATTCACCGGTCAGGCTGGATAAGGGCAATAGGCTGCGGGCGAACACCCAGGACTGTTTGTGACCTTTGAGGATTACCTCGCGGATGAGTACCATCTCGTTAACGCGAATTCCCAATACTTCGCATTCGTTGCGACTTGCCCGACCTGTGTATTGGCGGACTATCTCCACCTGAAATTGGCCTCTGCTCTTGGCAATCAATCGAGCCGTCAATGAGCCGGGATCCGTTAACCAATGCTGCAGAGCCAAAGACGGACGCATTGCGCGCGGCCAGAGGGCGAGCGGGCGCCACAACAAGCCGGGGGTGAAATGTGCCTGGGGCAATCGCAGTCTCCTGTTGGCAAAGTTGATGGCAGGGGGAGGGCTTGGCGGATAAAAACACTTGCTGTCAGTTACGCGGGCGGCAGTTTACCAGCTTGGTGGTATTGGGTGCGAAAAAACGGAGATAAGTCTGCCGCAAGCGGATTAATGCAGGTAAACTCCCCGGGCGATTCACTATCTAGGAGAAGAAAATATGCATAAGACCGACATAGTTGTAGCCTTGGCGAACAATACTGACCTGGGCGTTAACAAAGCTGATCTGGTCGTTTCAGCCTTTATCGAGCAAATTACCAATGCGCTTGCCCGTGGCGAGTCTGTGGCCTTGTTGGGATTCGGTACCTTCAATGTCAGCGAGCGTGCCGCGCGTGAAGGTCGCAATCCGCAAACCGGAGCAACCATCCAGATTGCCGCCAGTAAAACCGTAACTTTCAAAGCCGGCAAGGCCCTGAAAGACGCGGTAAACGAGTAATACTTTCCTCCGGCGGCATACCCGTGCCGCCCTCGCCCCTGAACCAACCGACCCAGGGGCAGTTAACACCAGGTTTAATTACCACCAAATCCAACCAACAATAACGTTAATCAAAGTAGGCCCGGGGTGTATCTATGTCACTAACCAATAAAATTTTACTTGGCATGGTGCTGGGAACCGTTTTTGGTTTGTTGTTCAACGTTTTAGGTGGCGATGTCTCCAGTAGAGTTGGTCTAAGCCAATGGCTGCAGGTTTTTATCTTTGATGGATTGTTCGATGCCATCGGCAAGATTTTTATTGCTTCCTTAAAAATGCTCGTGGTGCCGTTGGTATTTGTTTCTCTGGTCTGTGGTGCTGCAGCTTTGGGTGGCCAGAGCCGCATGGGGGCACTGGCAGGAAAAACACTGGGGCTATATGTATGTTGCACCACCATTGCAGTTGCGCTTTCGATCACCTGTGCGGTTTTAGTTCAGCCGGGTGCAAATGTTGATCTGCCTACCGCCAGTAATTTTACGGCACCAGAAATTCCGTCGATTAAAGATACCCTGATTGATATTGTCCCAAGCAACCCGCTGCAATCCATGGTTGATGCCAATATGTTGCAGATAATTATTTTTTCGCTGTTGTTTGGTTTTGCTATTTCACGTGTGGGTGGTGATGCCGCTGGCAACATGATTGTTTTCTTTAATAATCTCAACGATGTGATTATTAGAATGGTGATGATGTTGATGCAGTTGGCACCGTACGGGGTATTTTGTCTACTGGCCAAATTATTTGCCTCTCTGGGGTTCTTCGTCATCGTCGATCTGGCGAAATATTTTTTTACTGTGGTGTTCGTTTTATTTTTACATGGCATAGGTTTTTACGGTGCACTGATAAAAATACTTTCCGGCTTAAGCCCGATTGTGTTCTTTAAGAAAATGCAAAAAGTAATGCTGTTTGCATTTAGTACTGCCTCCAGTAACGCGACTATTCCAATTACGTTGCGCACCGTTGAGCATGACTTGGGGGTGGATAATAAAGTTGCCAGCTTTTCCATTCCGTTGGGAGCAACGGTGAACATGGATGGCACTGCCATTATGCAAGGTGTTGCTACGGTATTTATTGCACAGGCCTACAATATTGACATAGGTATCGCCGGCTATTTGATGGTGATCCTTACCGCAACCCTCGCCTCTATTGGCACGGCCGGTGTTCCCGGTGTTGGCTTGGTGACTTTAACCATGGTGCTGCAATCGGTTGGGTTGCCGGTTGAGGGTATTGCCTTGATTATCGGCGTGGATCGCTTGCTGGATATGATTCGCACGGGAGTTAATGTTGCCGGCGACGCAGTAGTGGCGGTTATTGTAGCGAAAAGCGAAAAAATGCTGGATATAGTGCGTTACAACGACCAATCGCTTAATGCGGAGAACGATCCGGTCTAATTCAGGATGAGTGATAAAAATAAAAAAGCGACTGCATAACTCTGTCGCTTTTTTATTTTATAGACTGAAAATATTAATGTTTCGTGGGCGAATCTGTATCAAATTCCACACTAATTGACAGGTCATCCGTCAAGCACGGCCAGCGTTCAAGCTCCTGCTGCCAACCCTGGGTTTTGTGGGTATCTATATAGGTAGAAAAATTTTTCCCATCAAACTTGTGTTCATTGAGCAGTAACTCAGCGGAAAACAACACAGCCTGGTCAAGCTCATTAGCAAAAGGTTCGCCAATTAATTCGTGGGCAATTACATTAGCCACCGTCATATCCATAGGTGCGAGCGGAATTCCACTTTTCGCCATAAAGCGATCATTCACTTCTTCCAGTAAACGATGTGCAAGGTAAGCTTCGTCCAACAGTGCTTCCAATTGACTATGTGGATCGATAATCGATGGTGGCGATAAAAAATAATCGCTGGCTATTTTTAATAGCGGTTCTACTTCGTGATAGATTCCCGCCTCTTGCGCCATGGTGCGAATGGCATCAATAAAATCCGGCACATGTTTGATGTAGCGCAGGATAAAGTCAGCCAGACCTTTAGCGGCCTGGTTTTCAGGTAATTTAATTGCAGTGTGTAAATGGCTTTTGCGACATTCAACAAATTCCAATAATTTTCCTGAGGCGGAATCCTGAACCTGTGCCTGCGCAATTATTTGGCGAATTGGGTTGAGTGGGTCGTTCAAGCCTAGTCTCTGATAATAGTTGTAACTAATCACGTTAACAGTCCTTCTGGGCGCGAGATTCATTAATCGCGCTTTAAAAGTAAACCATGGTCCAGCAAACGCAAGTGAGTCGTAATACCAACTTTTTATAAAAAACCGAGCAACCTTATAAATCGGCCTGACGGCATTTTCTGTGCCACCAGGCGCTTGTTTAAACGACGAAATATTTTAGAAAGCCCCTGAAATTTTCAGGCGTAATGTGTTATCGAGATCGCCACTGAAATACTGCTGGAACTGCAAGCTGATGTCGATCGCACCCAACGTTTGGCCAATACCCAGGACACCATAGACGCCGCCATCAATTTCAATATCCTCGGAATAGCAATCACTGCAACTGCTGATGCTGCGTTCTGAACCAAGAATGCCGCTAACACCGCCGCGTACACTGAAGAAGCTCATGTTGTCTTGCCCGAAGCGATACTTGGGACCGTACTCAGCAAACAGCATAAAGGCATTTGCATCCGACTCTTCATAGTCTTCATCGCCCCAATAGTCCTCCACATATTGAGAGAACTCGGCATTGTCGCGGTAGAAAATGAAGCTGGCGCCCAACGAGAGGGTGTTTTCGCTATCGCTCGCGTAATACTCGGCCGCGCCGCCTATGGCAAAAGCGGTATCTTCAATCCACTGCTCGGCGGCAGCTTCTTTATCAATATTGATATGGTCGGCATGGCCAGACCAGCTCCAACCGGTTTGGCGAACCTGATTGCCGGATTGGGCCAGCGCCAATTGGCTTGTGACAAGCAGGCTGGCGCCCAGTGCGAGAGGTTTTAGCATCTTTAGCATAGGATTGATCCATCAGTGAGTGAAAGGGAGAGCGATAGTACTTATCGCCTTTGAAGCAGAATTTTGCGCAGCAGAATCTGTACGCCGACTTAACAATCGCACTAATAGCGCGGCTTTCCGTGAATTCGGCGCGCCAAGTCTATATAATTCGCGTCTTCTTCTGTACTTCAGCTGGTGAATTTCTTTTTCTGTGAGTCTATTTTTATGTCCGACCGCATCGCCCAGGTCACACGCAACACCCTGGAAACCAAAATCAGCGTCAGCCTTAACCTGGATGGCGCTGGCAAAGGCGTGTTCAATACCGGTGTTCCCTTTCTCGAGCATATGATGGATCAGATCGCCCGCCACGGTATGATTGATCTGGATGTAACCTGTGACGGTGATACCCACATAGATGATCACCATTCGGTTGAAGATATAGGCATCACCATCGGCCAGGCCATTGCCAAAGCTGTGGGCGACAAAAAGGGCATCCGCCGCTACGGCCACGCCTATGTGCCGCTCGATGAAGCCCTGTCACGCGTAGTGATTGATTTTTCCGGTCGTCCCGGTTTGGTGATGGATATTCCCTTTACCCAAAAACGCGTGGGTCAATTTGATGTGGAGCTGTTCTGGGAGTTTTTCCAAGGCTTCGTTAACCACGCCGGCGTGACCCTGCATGTGGATAACCTGCGCGGCCACAATGCCCATCATCAGATAGAAACTGTCTTCAAAGCCTTCGGTCGCGCCCTGCGCATGGCGCTGGAAAAAGACCCGCGTATGGAAGGTATTACCCCTTCCACGAAAGGAACCCTGTAAGCAATGACTGATGCAGTGAAAAAACAAACGGTTGCCGTGATTGATTACGGCATGGGTAATTTGCATTCGGTTAAAAGCGCGCTTGAACATGTAGCACCCGAGCAACAGGTGGTGGTGACCTCAGATCCTGCAGTGGTTGCTGCCGCTGACCGGGTGGTTTTCCCTGGCGTAGGGGCCATTCGCGATTGTATGGCCGAAATCAAACGCCTCGGGTTCGACACTTTACTGCGCGCGCAAATTGCCACCGGTAAGCCGGTGCTGGGTATTTGTGTGGGCATGCAGGCACTGATGGATCACAGTGAAGAAAATGAGGGGGTGGATTGCATCGGCATACTCCCCGGGCGGGTGAAGTTTTTCGGCGACCATCATCAAGACGCTGAAGGTAACCCACTGAAAGTGCCGCACATGGGCTGGAATCAGGTGCATCACAATGATCACCCGCTCTGGGCCGGAATTGCCCAGGATGCGCGCTTTTATTTTGTGCACAGTTTTTATATCCACACTGCCGAGCTGGCGCTGGTGGCGGCGACCTGCAATTACGGCGTGGAATTTCATGCGGCGCTGACCCGCGGGAATCTGTTCGCCGTGCAGTTCCACCCGGAAAAGAGCCACACCGCCGGCCTGCAATTGTTGAAGAATTTTTTACACTGGGATGGTAAAGCCTGATCCCAAGTAGGTTGGTGGTGAGCTTGCGAACCCCAACGCTGTTCAAAATGGTCATGTTGGGGGTCGTCCCTCACCCCAACCTACATTCTGTTTAATTGAGACTGATCAATGTTAATTATCCCCGCAATTGATTTAAAAGATGGCCAATGTGTGCGCCTGCGCCAGGGCTTGATGGATGACTCCACGGTATTTTCCGATGACCCGGTCGCTATGGCCAGGCAATGGGTAGATCAGGGTTGCCGCCGTCTGCATCTGGTGGATCTGAACGGTGCATTTGAAGGCAAGCCGGTCAATGGTGGGGTGGTTACGGCCATTGCCAAAGCCTATCCGGGCCTGCCCATCCAAATCGGCGGCGGTATCCGCAGTGCAGCGACCATCGAGTACTACCTGCAAGCGGGTGTGCAGTACGTGATTATCGGCACCAAGGCGGTGAAAGAGCCGCAATTCGTGACCGACATGTGCAAACAATTTCCCGGCCATATTATTGTTGGGCTGGATGCAAAAGACGGTTGGGTAGCGACCGATGGCTGGGCCGAAGTGTCCAATATCCAAGCGTCCGAACTGGCCAAGCGTTTTGAGCAAGATGGTGTGAGCAGTATCGTCTACACCGACATTGCGCGCGACGGCATGATGCAAGGTGTTAATGTACAGGCGACTGTGGCTATGGCACAGGCCTCCAGCATCCCGGTGATCGCCTCTGGCGGAATCACCAATATGGACGACATTCGCGCGCTCAAGGCGGAGTCTCACAAGGGAATTTGCGGCGCTATCACCGGTCGTGCGATTTATGAAGGCACCCTGAGTATGGCTGAAGCCCAAGCTTATTGCGATGTAAATTAATCGGAACTCTTTATGGCTCTCGCAAAACGTATTATTCCCTGCCTGGATGTCGACAATGGTCGCGTGGTGAAAGGGGTGAATTTTGTCGGCATTCGCGACGCAGGTGATCCGGTGGAAATCGCCAAGCGCTACAACGATGAAGGTGCGGATGAAATCACCTTTCTCGATATTACCGCCACTCACGAAGGGCGCGACACCACGGTGCACACTGTGGAAAAAATCGCCAGCCAGGTGTTTATCCCGCTCACGGTGGGCGGCGGTATTCGCACCGTGGAAGATATCCGCACCATGCTCAACGCCGGTGCCGATAAGGTGAGTATCAACTCGGCCGCCGTGTTCAATCCCGATTTTGTGAAAGCAGCGTCAGATCGCTTTGGTGCCCAGTGCATTGTGGTTGCCATTGATGCGAAAAAAGTCAGCGCTGAAGGCGAAACTCCGCGCTGGGAAATCTTTACCCATGGCGGACGCAAGCCGACAGGTATCAACGCCGTCGACTGGGCGGTAAAAATGGCCGAATACGGCGCCGGTGAAATTCTTCTGACCAGTATGGATGGCGATGGCACCAAGAAGGGCTATGACCTTGGTGTGACCCGCGCAATTAGTGATGCAGTGCCTATTCCGGTGATTGCGTCAGGTGGTGTAGGGAATTTGCAGCATTTGGTGGATGGTGTGACCCAGGGACGCGCCGATGCAGTATTGGCCGCAAGCATTTTCCACTTTCGCGAATATACCCTGCCGCAAGCTAAAGAGTTTATGCGTGCACAGGGCATCGAAGTCAGGCTTTAACTGGCGGTTTACTGACACAGAGTAAAAAAGAAAGGGCGCCAACAGGCGCCCTTTGTGTACCGGCCTGAAGGATTTTCAGGCCGCACGATACTGTTTCAATACATCCGACACCTTGGGTTCGGAGGCTTGAATAAACTCAATAAATTCGCCGACGCCAATTTCGGCGTCTTCGCGGCTATCAAATGGGCCTATGTCCACACCTTCGCGGGTGCTGTAGTACCAGTAGCCATCTTTTTGTAGGTAGCGCCCATGGCGCGCCGGTACTGAACCCTGCTCGCCTGCTCTGTTTAGTGTTGCCATATATACCCCCTCACTTGTTACCCGAACAATCGGTTCCTTTTGTAGGCTGATCAAAAATCACCCTCGCTGATTATAGGCAGCATTTTGTTAGGCTTGCTAGATTTAGTTGTCCTCTAACAACACATTTTTTATAACCGAATTGCAGTTTTTTGACGGGTTTATCGCAAACTGGCGGGTAGATTGAATAACTGTTTATCAAACGGATCTACAGGTGCCCAGGTTTGCGGCCAAAGGCTGACAGGTGGCGCTAAACAGGAGGCGGCCTTGGGTTCTCGGGCGAAGCGGGAGACTAACGCGGAGACAGGTACCAGTTCGACGTTGTGCTGCACCAGTAGCGGTTTGATACCTTGTAAAACGGCCAGGGTTTCAGGATAGGGGTGACCTATCGCGATTGCTGATCCCTGCTGTTTGGCCTTGCTCAGTGCCAGTAGTAATTGTTGTTCAATGTGTTGCGAATTGCGCTCATCATCGAGGAAAACATCGCGTTTGCGACTAGGCAAACGAATACGCTCGGCCTCAGTCAGTGCCTGGGTAAGCGCGCTGGTACGACTATCGACAAAATAGAGCTGGTGGTTTTTCAGCTCGCGCATCAGCCAGCGCATGGGTTCGGCCTGCTCAGTTAGCTGGCTACCCATATGGTTATTAACGCCTTTGACATAGGGAATATTGGCCAGGTTTTGGCGCAGTACGGCCAGGAATTCCGCATGCTTCATGCCGTTGACCAAGCCCCCCCTGCCCAACGGATATTGGCGATGATTGCTCATGGGGGCGTGCAGCATGATTTCCTTGCCGCGGACGTGGGCCAGTTCAGCAAGTTCGCGACCGTGGGGGGTAAAGGGCAGGACAGCAATGGTAAAAGCGCCGGGCAAATTGGCAGTGCGCTGGCCCAGGCTCAGGTTGTAGCCCAGGTCATCGATAATAATCGCCAGTTTTGCGGGAGCTTTTGCCTGAACCGAAAGTGACAGCGCGAGGCTGAGCCAGAATAAGCATCTGCGCATCAGCCCCGGCATGGAGTTATTGGCTGGTTGTTTCTGCTGGAGTTTCAGGTTGCACCACTATATCCGGTGCAATGTCCGGTGCGGGAGCGGCAGCTAACGGTGAACTTTGAATAAAGATATTCAGGCCCTTCAGCAGATTAAGTGCTTCATGCAACTGGTTATCTTCTTTCAGCAGCTCGGCACTGGTGATGCGCCGCTGTTCGCGCTCTTTGCGGTTGCTCTCTTTGCCGCCCTTGCCATTGCCCAGGTGACGGGCCAGATCGGCTTCAGTGGCATTCAGCCCCTGCTGGATAGCGGTGACCTGAACACGTTCCACATCCACATCCGGTTCTATCCCTTGGGCCTGGATAGAACGGCCGTTGGGTGTGTAGTAGAGCGCGGTGGTGAGCTTAATCGCGCGATCATTACTGATGGGAATCACCGACTGTACCGAGCCTTTGCCAAAGCTGCGGGTGCCCATAATCACTGCACGCTTGTGATCCTGCAGGGCACCGGCGACGATTTCCGAGGCAGAGGCCGAGCCATCATTGATCAATACCACCAGCGGCAATCCATTGGTGATATCGCCCGCTTCGGCGTTGTAGCTGATGTTGGAATTATCCAGGCGGCCCTGGGTGTAAACCACCTGACCACCATCGAGGAAACTATCCACCACTTCCACCGAGGCTTGCAACACGCCACCGGGGTTGTTGCGCAAATCCAGAATCATGCCTTTGGTGTCGGGGTTTTTCTTTAATTGCTCGCGCAGCTTTTGTGCTATGTCTTTACCGGTATCCAATTGGAACTGGGCGATACGGATATAGAAATAATCCTGCTCCAGGGTGCGAGTGCGCACGCTTTGTACTTTGATAATATCGCGCAGCAAATTGAATTCGAGCGGTTGGTCTACGCCATCGCGCATTACGGTAATTTTGATTGGAGTATTTTTAGCGCCGCGCATCAAATTGAGCGCCTTGGTTAGCTCCATGCCCTTGACGGGATTGTCATCGATGCGCACCACTATATCACCCGCCATAATCCCTGCTTTGGCCGAGGGGCTGTCATCAATCGGCGTAACGACTTTTACAAAACCCTCTTCTAGGCTGACCTCCAGCCCTATGCCGCCGAATTCACCCGAGGTGCTCGCTTGCAAGTCGGCGAAGGCTTCTTTATCGAGATAGGCGGAGTGCGGATCCAGTTCGGAGATCATGCCTTTGATGGCGTATTCAAGCAGCTGCGCATCGTCGATTTCATCAACATAACCACTGCGCACGTGATCATAAACGCGCGTGAAAGTGCGCAATTCCTCCAGTGGTAAAAGTCCGGCATCGGCGGCTGGTTTTTTTTCATCGGCACCAGCGGGAAGGCTCAGGGCAAGCGCGCCTAGCAGGCTGGACAAGGCCAGAGAGCGAACAGGAAAAGTTCTGGGGAATGCAGCGAAAAACATGGTGTCTCCGAAAGACGCAAAACTGGAACAGCGGGACTGGGAATCGCAACCCTGACGATAGCATAAGCCCTTGGAATCTAGGCTGAACACTAAGCCAAAAACCCGCAAATTGACAGGGCCAATGTGAGATTTTTCGCGCGCGGCGCGCAATTAGCTGCGCGCGAGCCAAAGATTGGGATCGACAGGTTTGCCTTGATGACGAATTTCAAAATATAAACCGGCGCTGGCTTGCCCGCCAGAGTTGCCGACGGTGGCGATAGCTTCACCGGCCTGCACTGGCTCACCGGCTTTTTTCAACAGGCGCTGGTTGTGTGCGTAAAGGCTCATATAGCCTTCGCCGTGATCGATAATCACCAGCAGCCCGTGGCCGCCAAAATAATCGGCAAACACCACGCGCCCGTGATGTACTGCCTGCACGCTATTGCCCATAGGTGCGGAAATATAAGCACCGCTCCAATTCATTTGCCCGGCAATACGCGCGCTGCCAAAGCGATGCACCATACTGCCCTGGGTGGGCCAGGGCATACGCCCCTTGCGCTGGGAGAATTTTTCGCCGCCCTTGGGCAGGGGCACATAACCTGG
>JAGKXA010000156.1 GCA_021151615.1 Cellvibrionaceae bacterium
AAGCGGTTCCTGCCAGTGAGTTAAATGATTATGCGCATGCAAAAATCCAGCGCCTTGCGCACCAGCCCCCTGCGGCGGTGCGCCGTTCCAAAGCGTTGTTGCGTGCGGCCACTAAAAATGCTGTCGAGCAATCCCTGCAGGCGGAATATGCAGGCTTTGCGGAAGGTATGGCATCGGAAGAATGCAAAGAATCAGTGACAGCATTTTTTGAAAAACGCGCGCCAGACTTTTCAAAATTTTAATCCAGGATATAGCTATGACTTTCACATTTGATTTCAGTAACAAAAATATTTTGGTGGTCGGTGGTACCAGTGGGATTAATCGCGGTACTGCAGAAACCTTTGCCAAGGCAGGTGCTCGTGTTGCGGTAGTCAGCCGCTCGCAGGAAAAAGTGGATGACACTGTGCTATCGCTTAAAAATTACGGCGCAGCGGATGCCACGGGTTTTTCTGCCGATGTGCGTGAGGTGGACGCGATCAAAGCAGGCATCGATAAAATCGCTGCGGATTGGGGAAAGCTGGATGTAGTGGTGTTGTTTGGAGTGGGGCGCTGAAGGCGTGCGTATTAATTCGATTATTCCGGGCCCTATTGATAATACTGAAGGTATGAAGCGCCTTGCTCCCAGTGAGGCACTACGCGCCGCCGTCGCTAAATCAGTTCCTTTGCAGCGTATGGGATCAACAGATGATATTGCCAATGCTTGCTTATTTTTGGCGTCGGATTTTGCGAGTTACATCAGCGGTGCGGTCATTCCTGTCGATGGTGGTTGGGCGCAGGGTGGGGCAGCTGTAGTCGGGGCAGGTTTGGCAGAAATGCTAAAATCCATGCCAAGAGCAAAATAGATATTAAAACCAAATTTTCATAAGCAAAATTTTTACTCACTAACCCGCAGAAATTGCAAACTGCTTCGCAATTCTGCGGGTTAAATTTTTTTCAAACAGATTGCGTCCTAATTGTGAACCATGCAATCTGTTCCCCGTAACAGCAAAAAACCAAACACAATAGCGTCTATTTTTAATTTTACTCCATAACAATAAATATCCGACGTCCAGTTTTAACTTCAACTGCCCTTAAATAATGGCGAGAGATCATCGCGTGGCTTATTTCCTTTTTGTGCACTTAGGTGCGGAAAAAGGTGAGTGATATTTGTTCGCAAAAATTTTGGTTTCACGAGTAATTAGCTAACTATAAAAAGGAAGTGTTATGAGAAAATTATCGTTTGTAAAAAAGACCCTCGCAATTGCTGCCGCTTCGTTATTAGCGATACCGGCATCGGCGGTATGGACAGTTAAAGATGGAAAATTGCTGGATCCTAATGGGAATCCATTTGTATTTCGCGGTGCAACTATTGATGGCACCCTTGCTCCTGAAAAAATTGTACAAGCGATAAAGGATGTTGCGACAGCGGGTGCTAATGCGGCACAGGTGGGAATTAATGCCAATGTTTATGGCCCCACACCACCGATAACTGGTGTGCAACTGCGGGCAATTATCGATACTTGTAAAGCAAGTAAAGTTGTATGCGTGTTAGAGCCCAATGATGTGGCGGGATATCCAGAATTTGCTAACGCGGGTATTCCAGCCACAGCAGGGCTTTTTTGGTCAACTTGGCCAGCAGATATTCGCGATGCGATTATTGGCCAACATGATTACGTTATGCTCGGGTTTGGTAATCAATATTTGTCACAAATGCCTGCTAGCGAATATGTCAACCGAATGAGAACTTATTTGGAGGATTTTAACCATCCTCTTCTTCGTAACTTTGTGATAGTGGTTGATGGGAGTGGGTTGAGCCAGGATGCCGATAAGGCGATGCTGGAACTTGCAAAACAAATGGCTTCCAGAGTGGGTACTACTCTTCCATATTTGATGTACTCAGTGGATATGTTCGATGCCTATCTAACACCGGAATCTGTTCGTAATTATATTGCCGAATTCACTGCAGCTGGATTTCCTCTTTTAATTGGTGGTTTTGGGCCCACTGCTTATTATCACCCCAACAACACTGCTCCGAGACCTGCGGTTGTTTATGATTTACCGGAAGATGCAGTAATGCAATACGCCCAACAATATGGTGTTGGGTATTTTGGATGGAGTTGGAGTGGCAACAAAAATCCTGCGTTAGATGTAGTTAATAATTGGAATGCGAGCAGCCTGACATCCTGGGGTAATTTTTTATTTAACAGTGTTAATGGAATTAAAGCTACGGCAAAGCCTGCCAGCATATTTAATATTAGTTCTAGCAGTTCGGGTAGTAGTTCCAGCTCGGCAAATCTTCCGCCATTACCTGGCTTTAGTGTAAGCAACTATCCCACTGAGTTCTGTAATGGGCGAGAAGCAGTTGGAATCATCAATGCAAATGCAGGTGCAACTATCGACCCGGATGGTGATACATACTCCTGTTCATGGCAAATTAGCGGTGCTGCATCTACATCTGCATCATCTTGTACCGCCAGTTTCCCCAGCCAAAATAGAATGTACTACCAATTGACCTTAACGGTCACTGATTCAAAAGGTGCATCTGCACAATTAACGAAAACAGTGCAGCCATTTTACGTAGACTGTCCGAGTAGTTCGAGCAGCAGTTTCAGTTCAATTAGAAGCTCCAGCTCAATACCTGATGCGAGTCGCCCAAGTACTTCTAGCAGTTCTGTGCGTAGTTCCAGCAGCAGTTCAATCAGGACATCCTCCAGTTCCTCATTTCCACAAACTACAAAGGCGCAATGCAGTTATGTGATTAATAGCCAATGGAATAATGGCTTTACTGCAGCAATTCGCATAAAAAATACGACCAGCACCGCGATTAACGGTTGGAATGTGAGTTGGCAATACACAGATGGTTCCAAGGTTACTAATTTGTGGAATGCCACCTTGAGTGGAGCTAATCCTTACAATGCAATTAACCTGAGTTGGAATTCAACTATTCAACCGGGGCAAACCGTAGAGTTTGGATTTCAAGGTACTAAATCCGCTGCCGTAGCAAGTATTCCTGCCATTACCGGCGCGGTCTGCCAGTAAATAAAATAAATTTGGCCCCACGTTGTGGGGCTTTTTTATGTTAGTTGAGAATTAACCACAAGGAAAAATGAATTATGAGTTTGTTATTAAAAAATTCGATTAAGCAATTCAAAAAAATCGGTCTGGGTTTAGCGGTTTTGGCAGCTACTCAATCAGCATTTTGTGATTGGACGGTGCAAGGGAGTCAGATTATTGATCCGAATGGCACACCCTTTGTGTATCGCGGAGTGAATTTGGGAATATTGCCAGATGATGCTTCGCTACCGTTTGTGATGAGTGATATCGCATATTCAGGTGCGAACGCAGTGCGCATTCCTGTGCAAGGTATGGGTAATGAGCGTTTGACCCGGTATGTGGAACAGTGTAAACAAAATAGATTAGTTTGCGTACTTACAGATACAAGTATTTACGGTTACGGAGATAATGTTGGACCTTCCAATCAATCGGACCTTCTTTATGCATGGTTAAGCCGCAAGCCGGTTCTTGACGCCTATAAAGATTATGTAATCGTCGATATTGCTAGTGGCCCTAGTGGAAATCTAGGTGGAAATCTTATAACGCAGTTTTACGAATTTCTCGTGGTGCTTTTGCGGCTACAAGGCGTCACGAATCAATTGATGATTAGCGGTTCGAATTGGGGGCAGGACTGGAGTAACGAACTGCGCGATAATGCGGAGTACATACGCTCCAAAGATAGTTTGAACAATGTTATTTTTTCCGTGCATATGTATGAAGCTTATAGCGATCCCGCGGTTATTCGTTCCTATCTGAAGTCTTACCTTGATCGTGGCTTACCGATTGTTGTTAGTGAGTTTGGACCGGTTCGTCGCGATAGAACTAATGAGACCAGAAACCCCTATTTGAATAATACGGTTGCTGTGGATTCCATCATGGCGACGACTCAGGATTTGGGTGTTGGTTATTTGGGATGGACCTGGAGTGGTTACACAACCAAGTTTACAGATTTGAATCTGTTTACCGCGTTTGACCCAAATAAGATTACGCCTTGGGGAACTCGATTGATCGATGGCGAGAACGGTATTAAAGCAACGGCCAAACGTGCATCGCATTTTTCAGCTGGCAGCGCTTCATCGCGTAGCTCTTCCAGTGTGTCCAGTGAAAATCTACCACCCTACGCGGTCATTACAGGTCGTGTTGTAAATCCTGCTTGTGGTGCGGCATTTGCTGAAATGAGCGGTGCAGAAAGCAAGGATCCAAACAACGATCCACTCACTTATTCATGGCAAGTGTATGATTCTTCACTTTATTCTTATCAAAATTTCACTGGACGGGATTTGAGTTTTCCTATTCGTTCAAACGTTGTTTATCAATTTATTTTAGATGTGGAGGATGGTCGCGGAGGAAGAAGTACAGCGACTAAGGATATGAGCCTCAATTTCCCGAGTGCTTGCCCACCACCGCCAAGTTCTTCCTCGTCAATGCGCAGTTCGAGTAGCCGTTCATTCAGTTCAAGCAGTAGTTCGTTTAGCTCGCGCTCTGTGTTGAGTTCGCGGCCGTCGAGCAGCTCGGTATCTTCACGTAGTTCATCCAGTATTGGAACGATCAAAGCGCAATGTAGCTATGTCATTAATAGTCAATGGAACAATGGATTCACCGCAAGTATCCGTATTAAAAATACCAGCAACTCTGCAATTAATGGTTGGGACGTAAATTGGCAATACAGTGATGGTTCAAAAGTAACCAACTTGTGGAATGCTACTTTGAGTGGATCTAATCCTTATGCCGCAAAAAATCTGAACTGGAATTCTACAATTCAACCGGGGCAAACCGTTGAGTTTGGATTCCAAGGCAGTAAACCGGCGGCCGCTGCTACGGTTCCTGTAGTAACAGGCGCTGTGTGTCAGTAATCACGCAGCTACTAATTGATTAACCTTTAATAATTTAATTGGTAGCAACCAAATAAATGATCAGGAAATATTGCCCCGCACCCGCGGGGCTCTTTTGGGGAGGATGTCCTGCAAAATATGAAGTTGTTTTTATTGAAAATTAAAAACTACTTTTGATTTGCACGGAGAATTGATACTTATCGATTTCGGGTCCGCCATCTAGTGGGTAAGCGATATCAATATGAGTGACGTTGTGAACGTTTTCATCTTTACCACCGGTGCGGGTTCCTGAGATGCGTAATCCTACGCCTACACTGCGCAAGGTTTGTTGATAGGTTTGCGTTATTGCCGAGTTTCCCCATACACGACCTTCATCGTAAAAAACGGCGGCGCCCATATGAAACAACGAAAGCCATTCTTTCTGGCCAAAAAAACGTTGTTCGACAGTGAATAAGCGCAGTTTATCGCCAGCCTGGAACCGAGCAGGGTAGCCGCGTAAACCCGTATCACCGCCTAGTTCCAGTGGAGTATCGATAAAAAGGTTCTTGCCGTAGGTTTCTTGCACATGTGCGTAAAATTGGCCTCGTTCGAAATTTTGCCAGTGGTAACTCAGGCTGAGTTGATTAATGGATTGTGTGGACTGGTTCGACCCGTAGAACCCGGAGCTGGAAAATTCACCGACCAATAATTGGTTTTGCGATAAAGAATATGCACGTGAGTAATCCAGTTGCACCAACGTTGTTTGATCTAAAGTGGCAGCATTTGCATTGACAGTTCCGAGGCGAATGCGCAGTTCGGCTCCAAGATTAATATCTTCTACACGATTAATTTGCTGGATGTTATTGGCTTCTATGAAGTGGTTATTGGTGTATTGGTATTCTGCCCATAGCGTTTGGTAATCCCGGTCATAGGGCAATATAAACGTTTCCGGGCCAATGACGTTGGGTAAATTGAAAAACTCATTGTAGTTGTCGTCATAACCAAATACCAGCCGATGTGTTCGTACATCGGTTGATTGCGGAAAACGAAAACCATAAAAAACAGAATACGCATTACTATTGTGTCCAAAACGCGCTGCTTCATCGCCGGCGTTAAACAAAGTGTCTTCCCGGTCAAAATCCTGGAAGTTAATTCCACTGCTCCAGGGGGTACGAATTGAGGCAAAAGGTTTGGTGAAGTTGAATAATTGTGCTTTACCGTCGCTATTATCGGAGTAGCCCAGTGTCAATTGGTTTTGATTACCAAAATTGGGGTCGCGATATACAATTTCATCGCTGGTACGTTCTTCAGTGGATTTATGCTCTACCTTCACCGTTTTACCCAAGCCTAGAAAATTGGAGTCATGCACACCATAGCCGTAATGCGTGTTGCCGCCGGAACGTGAATAGGTCAGTTTGGGCACCAATGTCCAGACCTCTTTCACATCTACCTGCACTTTCTGTGCATTGTTGCCTCCGTTATTTTGATCGACCAGTCTCACACTGGCTTCGCCAATAAAGCGTTTGCTGCGCAATCGACGCGCGCTTTCCTCCAGTAAATGTTGGTCTAGTACTTCTCCTTCTTTAAAGGTCAGTTCTTTTTTTATGGTGCGTGTTCTGGTGTTGATGTGCAGACGATTTACCCATCGAAAGAGCCAGTTATTTTCGTCAGGATTGGATTCATCAAAAATCGGGTGCGTCTTGATTACAATCTCTTCAATTTCCGGTATTGGCTGCGTGCTCGCCGCGTGTGGTGGCGTGTCATTCGCATGAGCACTAGTGTTGATAATACTGGCTACCACCACTGATAAGGTGAATGGATTAAACGCTCCAATTCGCTGTATTGACATAATAAACCTGTTATTCGCACGCATTTATACGGTGATTATAGCCAACCCGAAAATTAGCGCTGGAGCATGCCATAGATATTTTTCAAGGTAAGTTTGATTATGCATGGGAAAACTTAAAGCAAAATTAAGTATTCGCGAATGCCAGAGGAAAATTGAGGGTTTACGTGCTTTGGGGAGGTAGCTCGCTGCATAGAAGCAGCGAGCTTGGGGAAGGGTTATAGTTTAAATTGATTTTTGCCTTTGTCGTCCTCATCGATAGTGATGCGGATGGCCAGAAAATCGTTACCAAGCGCTATACCTTTCACTTCAACGCGTTTGCCAAATGCAATGGTAAAAAAGCTGGCGGCGCTGATGAGAGTTCCCTCCGCATCGCGATATTGGGTGTTTTCATCGGTCAAAATTTTGCGCCCGAATAGCGTAAATGAGTCACTGCTAATACTGGTGATAATGCCCTCCAGTTCGCGTTCTTCGGGCTCATTATCATCGCCTTCTTCGCGTTCGATTTTGGTGGCGATAAAGCCAGCATCGCTGGAGTATCCGGTGACTTCTACAGCATCGCCGACTTGCAGGCTGGATAGGTTAAAACGTTTAATACGGCTATCCCCTTTATCTTCATAGCGGGTAGAGGTGCTGGTTCGAATGCTTGTTCCATCAACCGCCAGAGTTCCCGTGGTTATGCCAAACCCGTTGCTGTTATTGAGGGCAATACTGGTAATATTGCCGGCAATTTTGTTATTGATTTTGTGTTCAAATTCAATTTCGTCTGCTAACAATTTTCCGTTGTTATCGATTTTGCCTTCCACCTCCACTTTGACACCCAAAAACAGATTTTGGGTCTCGCCATTGTCGTAGCGGGTTTGTGCATTGGTGGTTACATTTATTCCAGCAACTTCAAAATCCGTCGGTGAACCAAAGCGAGTGATATAACCCTCAATTGAGGCGGACTTAATATTGTTGGAAAACTCAGTGGTCAGACGGTTGACTTGTGTTGCCTGGAAGAGTTGGTTGTTATCCTGTATTCCACGCACACTCACGAGTAACCCGTTGCGCAAATTCTGGTTGCCTAAATTCAGGTTGGCACCGGCGTAGCTAATTTGTTGCTGGTTGAGTTGGAAAGTCATATTCATACTATCTAGATTGCGCACAAACCCTTGCAGTTGTTGTAGTGAATTATTGGCAAATTCAATACGCGTAGCGCTGATATTTCCGTCGGATGTCAAAGAACCGCTGACTAGAATCCGCGTACCTGGAGCTAACCCCTGCAAACCACGCGGAACTATTTTCACATCAAAAATAGTGTCGTTGTTAATTTCAATGTGGTGGCCCATCACCACCAGCGTATTGTTATTTTTCGCGCTGATCACCCCGACAATGTTTGGTGTAAATTCAATTTTATCAGCGCTGGCACTACCGTTTTTGGCAATACTACCGATGAGGTTGACTTGATAGCCGACTTGCAGGTTTTCTTCCATGGCCATTTCGCCATTAATAAGAATTTGCGCTTTATCCGAGTTGTAGCGCACGCCATTCACAATAACGCTGCCAAAACCGTCAATGGTGCCTTGGGTGCTGGTTGCCACAGGTGCGCCGCTACCATCTATGCCGGATACGTCACTGCCGCCGGAGCCGCCGCAACTGGCGAGCAGTATGAGGCAGAGCGATGTGCCCAGCGGTGTTAGAAAACGGATCATTGTTTAACTCCTTTATCTGCATCAAGCTGATTTGGCTCCGCTGGATTAGTGTCCAGGGTTTCAGGCTCGATCAGATGGCTAAATAAATAAGTACCGACTCCCATTCGCATGAACTCGCTATTGGCATGGTTATCGGTGTGCGTATCGGGTTGTTCGTGTTCACTGAGCCAGGCATCAATTTTTTCCAGAAAGACCTGACCTTCTTGCTCAACAAATTCGCGAAATGCCGCAAGCGTATCGGGCGACATTTGGGTATTGCTTGCGCGGCGCTCAAATTGCAGCGGCTGTTGTTTGTTGGCTTTGTATAAATTGTGATGCAAGGTGTTGCCCAAATCACTGATCACGCTACCGGCGCGCAAGAGTGCGCCAGGGTCAGATTGGGCGGGAACAAAATAGCGTTTGGTGGCGATTACTTTGCCATCGGATGTCTCTTCCACTACGCCAACGCGTTTTAATTCTTTTAATAAGGCACTGGCAGGAAAGTCGCCACCGTAACGGCGCACCAGCAGTGCAAAGCTCTGCTGTTCACCTTCGATACTCAAGGGTAGGGGATGGTTCCCTTGCGCACAAAAATCCGGGTCCTGGTGCCAGGCGGAAAGCAGACGGGTGAGGCGATCCTGGTGTTGTTGGTTGTGTTCACCTGCGCGCGGATTGTTGAGCGAGTCCTTAATGCGCGAGACTTCTTTGCGGTCTATGCCTGTAAGAATAGCCACGCGCGACAGATTGGTTGGGCGGCCACGCAAACCAAACTCTTCGGATGCGACCTGTACGTAGATTTGTTTGCAAATGGTTACCAGGTCTTTATGGGTGACACCATTGCGCAGCAAAATACCGATGATCGGCTCCATCAGTTGCCGACATGCAGCTAAGGCTGTGTCTTTGGGGCTACTCATAAATTTGTGACCGTACTACTTATGACCGCTGTTACTGATGGCCTTAAAAAGGGTGGCCGCGAAATGTACCAGAAAAAACTACCACAAAAACCTATTTCAAAAGCTCTTTCAAAAATGGGGCAAAAAATAAAAAGCCCCCGCATACCCCTTGGGGTTGGTATGCGAGGGAAATGCTTAGACGTTTAGCGGAGCAAATTAATCCTCCAGTTCAATTTTCAGGGCAATGGCCAGTCCGTTTTGGGTCAAGCCTTTTACTTCAACTTCTTTGCCCAATGCCACGGCGAAAAAATCCTCCAATGATGCAAAGCCTTCAAAACGGGTAAAGGCATTTACCTGAATCACCTGGCCGGCGACGGTAATAGTGCCATCACCAACAGCTTCCACTACGCCTTCCACTTCCAGTTTCCAATCCTTATCGCCAAAGGCGTGCGGGTTATGGCGCTCAACGCGGGTGGCAATATTGCGCTCAGCGGTGGTTGCTGTAGCGGCAATTTTGTAGCCGCGGACATGGAGAGTGTCACCTGTTGCCAAATCTTCGAGATCGAAGAAGCGCACTTTGGAGCGGCTGCGATCGTTAAAGCTGGTGTCTTCGGTCACTTCGAACACCATGCTATTTACGGTGAAGGTTTTCGCGGTGAGATTGATAGCATCGACCAGACCTTTTTGGCTGATTTTGGCTTTGTAATTGAGTTTTATTTTCTTGGCGACCAAATTTTGGTTTGCATCCAACTCACCGTAAACCTTTACTTGGGTGCCATCTTGCAGGTCGCTGGCTTTGCCGCCATCAAAACGGGTGGAGGTGGTAATTAGTACAACGGTTTCATCAATTTTAAAGCTGGTGCCAGCAATCAGTTCACTGACGGGACCACTCAGGGTAATGCCATCCCAATCTTTCCAGTTGTCATCGTGTTTGAAACATAAGCGGCTGGGGAGCAAGTTACCCATGGCTACAAAGGTATCGCCCGAGAAGCTGCCAAGCACTCGCACTTTCAAACCATTTTCAAGCAAGGAATTATGTAATGCAGATAATCCTGCCTTGCTGAAATCCACCAATGTGCCGTTAATGGTGAAGGTCATAGCTGTAGTATTCAGGTTGGCAATTTCACCGGCCAATTGGAATTTGTTGCCTGGCAGTTCTTTTTTTATGTCGATCCGTGTGGCAACCAGCTTGCCTTCGCTATTGGTGTAACTGCTGACTTTAATGATATCGCCCACTTTTAATTGATCGGCAGTTACATCGTCATCATAAAAGGTATCGGCATTGATCAGGATGGTTTGGCCCAGGGCAACGATGACACCGGCGGTTAAATCGATGCTGGTAATCGGGCCCACCAGTTGCGATTCGCCTTCCAGTTTGGTGGCGGTGCCGTGGATGCCATCGCTATTGACCTTGCCGGTAATACGCACTATCTGGCCGATCTTCAGGTCGGACTCCACCAGGCTTTCGCCATCCACCTCAATTGCGGCGTTTTTCACATCGAAGTGCACGCCGTTCACTATCACGCTGCCAAAACCAGTCACCATACCCTGGGTCAATTCTGTCTGTGCGGTTGCATTGTTTGGGGTGCTGGAACTGGTGCTGCCGGAGCTGCCACCGCCGCCACAGGCTGCCAGCAGCAGGGTCAGTAGTACCGGGGAAATTCGTAAATAGTTCATGATTTTTACCTCTAGCCTAATGCCTTCTCAAAATCCTGTAGGTGTCTCTCAAAACCTTCCAGGCGGAGTAGGAAGTTGTATTTCTTCCATATTTGGTATTTTAATTACCAAATATGGAATTTGTTGTGCGTTTGGTCAAGGTTTTGGATGTCATGGATCACAAATAAAAAGCCCCGGTGGGTTGCCGGGGCTTTGGG
>JAGKXA010000397.1 GCA_021151615.1 Cellvibrionaceae bacterium
TTTTTGAACCCTGTGGTTTAAATCAGATGTACAGTTTGCGCTATGGAACACTTCCGGTTGTACATGCGGTCGGCGGTTTGCGTGATACGGTACTTGAACATCCACTCGATGATATTGCAGAGGGAGCTAACGGCTTTGTCTTCCAGCAACCTGAAGGGAGTGAATTATTTGCAGCTATTGAGCGAGCCACCCTCGCCTATCAGCAACCTGATGCCTGGAAGAAATTGCAGCTAAGCGCCATGGGGCAGGATTTTTCGTGGGAAACAAGCGCGAAATCCTATTGCGATATATACACACAATTACAAACAAAGTGATGGCAAAAGGTAGACACGGATGTCTGCCCACAGGCCTAAATATCTTCCCTCGTCGGCAATGTTTACATCTGCGCCACATCCTATTCGCAATCCAAGTGCTGGGCTATTGATAAATCTACATATTTCTCTTGTGGTGCAGGTTTTGCTGAGCTTCAAGAGAAGTATCTCTTTTCCACGTTTTTAGCCATTGCAACGCAATAAGGATAACTTATGAAAAATATGCTGAAACTGGCTTTAGCCACAATTGCTATTACAGCAACAAGCCTTACATCCGCCGCCACTATTAATCTCACCGGAACCTTACGCGATATTGGTGTAGCCCATCCGGATTTTGAAGACTGGTGCTGCGGTTATGTTCCTGGTTTAGTGACCAACACCTTGGGTGTAGATGGAACTCCGGTCTATAACGGTGGCCCATCTCTGACAAATGCTGATAATTTTTCCGACTGGTTTTCAACGGGTACGGATAATGTGTTGGGAGAGCAATCGTTAACGCTGACTCTGGATAACACTATTTCCGGAAACCCTGATGTATACACCTACACCAACGGAAATTTTTTTCCACTGGATGGTTTGTTGGGTGGCAATCAGGGGTACGGCCACAACTATCACTTTACCTTCAGGCTAAATACGTCGTTCACTTATCAAGGTGGCGAAATATTTACGTTTACTGGTGATGATGATGTGTGGGTATATATTGATGACAAATTGGTTATCGATTTAGGCGGTGTACATGGTGCCATGAGCCAAAGTGTTAATTTGGATTCGCTTGGATTAACGTCCGGTAATGATTACTCATTTGACTTGTTCTTTGCCGAGCGCCATACCGTAGCCTCCAGCTTTCGTATCGATACATCAATCAAGTTAAAACCTAACGAAGTACCAGAACCATCAACATTATTGATGCTTGGCATGGGATTGCTGGGGTTAGGTGTAGCTCGTAGAAAAGTGCGCGCGTAATATTTTTTAATCTCATAATGCCTTAATAAAAAACGAGCTACGAAGCTCGTTTTTTATTAGCCACTAACGCTAAGTGTTATTAGAGTTTTGGTATTGCCGCCAGCAACTGCTGAGTGTAAGGCTGTTTGGGCGCCGCAAACAATTCCTCCGTTAATCCTTCCTCAACCAATTTGCCTTTTTGCATCACAACAACGCGATCACACAAATAGCGAACCACTGACATATCGTGTGAGATAAACAGCATGGTTAATTGATGCTTTTGCGTTAATTGCAGCAATAACGCCAAAATTTGCGCACGAATAGTTACATCCAATGCGGACACAGGTTCATCAGCGATAATTAGTTTTGGTTTTAATGCAATGGCACGCGCAATGGCAATACGCTGACGTTGGCCACCGGAGAACTCGTGGGGATACTTACGTAAAAAGCTTCTGTCTAAACCAACGTCATCCATTAATTCGTTTACTTGTTCCAATATCGTGGTTTTGTTTGCCAATCCATGCACGAGCAACGGTTCTGCGAGCGTATCAAACACTGTCATCCGCGGGTTAAGCGATGCATATGGATCTTGGAAGATCATCTGAAAGTCGCGCCGTGCAGTTTTTAAATC
>JAGKXA010000157.1 GCA_021151615.1 Cellvibrionaceae bacterium
AAATCAAAAAGGGCCGATGAAAAAATTCATCGGCCCTTTTTGATTTCCGAGACTTTATAAAAATTGGGATTGCTAGAAATCAAATTGCTCGCAACTGAATCCCCGGCATAGAAACATAACCGGTCAACATCTCCAAACGCCCCATCCAATTCTCCACATGCAGGTAAGGCGCCAGATCAACCTTCCCCTCGCGCGCCAACGCAATGTAAGGATACATGGCCACATCGGCCACAGTAATAGTAGCCGTTGCCAACCAGTCGCGATGTTCCAAATGCTGATTGAGCAGTTTCAACAAACTCTCCGTAACCTTCTCAGCATCTTGCAGATTGATAGCCCGACCAAACTTATGATGCAATCTTAATGCATTAGGCCCTCGTGCAACTTCATTTGCTGCCACTGCCAGCCAAGCGGTAACCTCCGCAGCTAACGCCGGCTCCATGGGAAACCACTCGGGCGCACCATATTTTCGTGCAAGGTAAACCAAAATAGCCTGACTATCACGAATCACAGTGTCGCCGTCTTTAAGTACAGGCACCTGCCCAAATGGGTTCATTGTTAAAAATTCAGGCGACTTATGCTCGCGTTCACCACCATTTACTAAATGGCTTCGATATTCCAACCCTAACAAGGACAACATAATGCGGACTTTATGGCAATTTCCCGATAGCCCAAACTCGAATAGCTCAATCATATTTTCTCCCAGCACAATGGTGCACATTACTTAAAGTTCAATTACTAATTTGTCACTGAGTGCGCGTGATACACAACTACACATTTTTCCCTCGGCTTTTTCTGCCTCCGTTAATACCGAATCCCTATGCTCAACTACTCCGGCTAACACTTTGACCACACACTGACCACAATTTCCAACACGGCATTCTGAACCAATCACCAGCCCTGCATCCTCTATAGCTTCCAGTATCGATTCATCAGCAGCCACGGCGATAAGCTGATCTCGGGCTTGAATTTCAACACTAAAGGCCTGATCTGTCGCTTTGTGCTGCACGCCAAATCGCTCAGCGAAAACACGCGCTTTATCTATACCCAGGTTCGCGGCAACAGCAAAAACCTCATCGATTAATTTTTGCGGACCGCACACATAGACATCAGTATCACGCGGCAGTTTTTCCAAAGTCGCCGCTACATTCAAACGCTGCCCCTCACTGGCGTAATAGCCGTGATAATCTGCTCCCAGTTCCCGTTGCAATCTATCCTGGTATGCCATTTCATTTTTACTGCGTCCCGCATAATGCAGTTCGCAAGGAACGCCTTTCGCGGCCAAGGCTTGTACTACTGGTTTTATTGCAGTAATACCAACTCCACCGGCAATCAACACCGCATTGTTCGCAGTCAACTCCGCAACAAAATTATTGCGCGGAAGATCGCAGTGCAACACCAAACCTAACGCGTATTGCGCATGAATATTCACCGACCCGCCACGCCCATTATCGTCGCGCTGTACTGCAATCTCATAAATATCGCGCCGCGCCGGATTTGAACTAATCGAGTAGTGGCGCCACTCCGTTTTTCCCTCCGCCATCAAGACTGGCACTTTCAAATGCGAACCTGCCGTGACCGGCGGAAGATCGCCGCCATCCACTGCACGTAATTCGAACGCTCGAATGAGTGGAGTAAGCTGACGCACGCCGGTAATTACCAAGGGCAATTGGCCAGAGCCCAGCTCGGTCAAATTCGCTGCCGCCGGCTTAACGCTCGCCGCCTGCTGTTCGCTCAAATGTTTTACCAGCTCGCGCACCTCGTCTTCGGTATAACGCGGTGTTATATGTTGTGGACAATTCCATTCGTAGGCTTCCACATGAATAATGACTACACGCTCTATTCGCGCGCGATAATGTGCATCTTCCAACCGCGTTACCAACTCCATATTTTCCGACTCATGAATAACTTTGGCTCGCCCCCAAATTTTTATCCGGCGACGATTTACATAATCCATAAAAATTAAACTGATTCGCTCATCCGAATTAATATTTCCCACGCTGATATATTGGCGATTTCCGCGAAAATCTGCATAACCGAGTGTGCGCCCATCCAGAACTTTCACGAAGCCCGCAGGTCCACCGCGATGTTGCACGTAGGGCCAGCCATTTTCCCCGACAGTGGCTTGATAAAAACTATCGCGCGCTTCAATAAATTCAACCTCCGCTTCACCCAACGTATTGCGCGGGTCATCAGCCAACTCAAACCCGCGATTACTTTCCCGGCTACCATATAAACTCTGCGCCGCCTTAACGCTTTCGGTAAAAGTGATATCAGCAAATGCACGAGCCATAACAAACCTCCGGATAGTAATCGCAGTTAGAGTTAGCGTTGAGCCAGGGTATTACAAGCCTACTTTCGGAAAATCAATTTCCACGCGACTTGCTTTACCTAAAATGGTGGTGAGCAAGGTCATGCCAACATGGGTAATGATTTCCACTATGTCCGAGTCGGTGTAACCGGCATTACGCGCTTCAACCAGATCAGCGGTGGTGATATCGCCCTGATGTTCAACCAACGCACGCGCCAATTTCACAGCTACAGCGGCTTTAGCATCCTGACTGGTGCCCGCACGATTCGCTTCCATTTCAGCGCCGGTCAAGCCCGCTTTACGACCGATAGCGGTATGGGCAGATACGCAGTATTCACAAGAATTTTCTTGCGCGACTACCAGTGCAATACGCTCGCGAGTTTGCAAATCCAAGCTGCCCTCACCGGCAATGGAGTGCAAACCTAAAAATGCACGCAGGGCAGATGGAGAGTTCGCAAAAATTTTCAGAAAGTTGGGCACCATCCCCAATTTCTGTTGGATGGCTTCCAACAGAGCCTTTTGCTCGTCGTTAGCAGTTTCAAAAGTCACAGTAGCAATACGGCTCATGGTAGTTCCTCATGTCATTGTTGATTAGGGTTAAATCTTCAGGTTTAAAACGCCTTGCTGGATCTTGCTTAGCGAGTGAAGCCAGTTTGCCTCTTGCCTCAAACAGAAAGAATACGCACAATCAGCAATTAATTATTTCCGTTTTAGGAACAATAAAATACCGGGGGTAAGCGATGGATAGATTTATAGAGATGCAGGTATTTGTGGCCGTGGCAGAAGCCGAAGGATTTGCCTCAGGCTCACGGAAGCTGGGGATATCACCACCGGTTGCAACGCGCGCCGTCGCCGATTTGGAATCAAGGCTCGGCGTTAAACTGCTCTCTCGAACCACCCGCTATGTAAGGGTTACCGATGCTGGGAAACGTTATCTCGAGGATTGCAGGCGTATCTTGAGTGAAATAACAGAAGCCGATGATGCGGCAGCAGGTATCAATGGCGAACCCAGTGGGCATATCGCAATTACGGCGCCTGTGATGTTTGGCAGAATGTATGTACAACCGGGGGTTATTGAATACCTGAATCGCTATCCAAAAATGGATCTGAGTGCACTTTATGTGGATCGGGTGGTAAACCTTTTGGAAGAAGGCCTGGATGTTGGAATCAGGCTCGGAGAACTTGCAGACTCAAGTATGCGCGCAACGCGGGTTGGGACAGTGCGAAGAGTACTTTGTGCATCACCCGATTATCTGGCTCGGATGGGGTTACCACAAACGCCGGAGGATTTGCTGGAACACACAATTGCATCGGCAAGCGGCGTGAACCACAACGTGGAATGGAAATTTAATCGCAACCAAACGGTGCGCATCCGGCCACGACTAAACGTCTCCAATAATGACGCCGCGATTGATTCTGCCGTTGCGGGTTTTGGTATTGCGCGACAAATGTCTTATCAAATTGCACAGCAACTCGCTAATGGTGAATTAAAAATTATTCTAAGCGATTATGAATTACCGCCCTCGCCCATACACATTTTGCATCGCGAAGGCCGTTATGCGTCTGCCAAAATTCGCTGTTTTGTTGACTTAATGGTTGAGCGATTGCGTGCAGATAAAACGCTCAATTAGTTGTTTTTTTGGAGTGAGCCGTTGCTTTGCAAAAATTGAATGAACATACTCTACCTGCCTGTCATAACTTCGCTGCAACCCAACGTTTGGGGTACTGCTGCTTTACAAATAAATAGTAAAAGCCCGGTGTTTAACCGGGCTTCAGCACTAGCGAAAACTTATTGCTTCAAATCAAACCGATCCGCATTCATTACCTTAACCCAAGCCGCCACAAAGTCTTTTACAAACTTCTCGCGGTTATCATCCTGCGCATAAACTTCAGCGTAGGAACGCAGAATTGAGTTGGAACCAAATACCAAATCCACGCGGGTAGCAGTCCACTTCACATTGCCGGTTTTACGCTCAACAATGTTGTAGCTGTTTTTTCCGGTAGGTTGCCACTGGTAACTCATGTCGGTGAGGTTGACAAAAAAGTCATTGCTGAGCACTCCAACGTTATTGGTAAACACACCGTGCTTACTGCCGCCGTGATTAGTGCCCAGTACACGCAAGCCGCCAATCAGTACAGTCATTTCCGGTGCCGTTAAGCCCATCAATTGCGTGCGATCCAGCAATAATTCTTCTGGCTGCACAACATAATCTTTTTTCACCCAATTGCGGAAACCGTCGTGAATTGGCTCAAGCGGTGCAAAAGATTCTGCATCGGTTTGCGCATCGGTGGCATCGCCGCGACCTGCTGCAAAAGGCACAGGAATATTGACACCTGCATCTTTCGCCGCTTTTTCAACGGCAGCCGTACCGCCCAATACAATCAAATCGGCCATGCTGACTTTTTTACTCAAACCGGATTGTATTCCTGCCAACACACCCAACACTTTTTGCAGACGCACAGGCTCATTGCCTTCCCAATCTTTTTGCGGCGCTAAACGAATGCGCGCGCCGTTGGCACCACCGCGAAAATCTGACCCACGGAAAGTGCGCGCACTGTCCCATGCGGTGGCAACCAACTCTGAAATACTCAAACCACTGGCAAGAATTTTTGCTTTCAAATCGGCAATTTCTGTATCACTCAGGGTGTAATCCACAGTGGGAATCGGGTCTTGCCAAATTAAATCTTCCTGCGGAACATCTGGCCCCAGGTAACGCGCTTTTGGTCCCAAATCGCGGTGCGTTAATTTAAACCATGCGCGCGCAAATACCTCGGAAAAATACGCCGGATCTTTGTAAAACCGTTCGGAAATTTTGCGGTATTCCGGATCCACTTTCATCGCCATATCGGCATCGGTCATCAGGGGCATGCAGCGAATCGATGGGTCTTCTACATCGACGGGTTTGTCGTCCTCTTTGATGTTCACTGGTTTCCACTGCCATGCGCCCGCCGGGCTCTTGGTCAATTCCCACTCATGATTTAACAGCATTTCAAAGTAGCCGTTATCCCATTGGGTGGGATTGGTGGTCCAGGCACCTTCGATACCACTGGTCACAGTGTCGCGACCTATGCCGCGAGTTTTGTGGTTCATCCAACCCAAACCCTGCTCTTCTACATCAGCAGCCTCCGGTTCCGGACCCAGATTTGCTGCGCTGCCATTACCGTGAGCCTTACCGACTGTGTGACCGCCGGCAGTGAGTGCCACCGTTTCTTCGTCATTCATCGCCATGCGCGCAAAAGTCACCCGCAAATCCTGCGCAGTTTTTAATGGGTCGGGATTGCCATCCACGCCTTCAGGATTAACGTAGATCAAACCCATCATTACTGCGGCCAGCGGGTTTTCCAAATCTCTCTCAGCAGAATAACGAGTCCCCTCACCGCCGCTTTTTGCCAGCCATTCTTTTTCCGAGCCCCAGTAAATATCTTTTTCCGGATGCCAGATGTCCGCACGGCCACCGCCGAACCCGAAGGTTTTTAAACCCATGGATTCATAGGCCATATTGCCGGCGAGAATCATTAAATCTGCCCAGGAAAGCTTGTTGCCGTATTTCTTTTTGATCGGCCACAAAAGACGACGGGCCTTATCCAGGTTGCCGTTATCCGGCCAACTATTTAAAGGAGCGAAACGCTGATTACCTGTGCCGGCACCACCGCGACCATCGGCGGTGCGGTAGCTACCGGCCGAGTGCCAGGCCATACGGATCATCAAGCCACCGTAGTGACCCCAGTCGGCTGGCCACCACTCCTGCGAATCGGTCATCAGGGCTTTAAGGTCGTTTTTAACGGCTTGCAGATCGAGCTTTTTGAATTCCTCGGCATAGTTAAAATCGGCACCGAGCGGATTGGTCTTGTTGTCGTGTTGATGAAGGATGTCGAGGTTAAGTGCGTTAGGCCACCAAGCCGTATTGGATTGACCATTGGCAGTAACGCTGCCGTGGGAAAACGGGCACTTACCGGTAGATTTGGGTTGATTGTTATCCATTGCTTGCTCCTGTTGCAGTGATCTATAAGACAAGACAACCTTAGCCCAAACCCTATCAATTAGTTAAATTTATATTTGATAACTAACTGATAGCAATTTTTAATTAACCGTGCAAAACCGCGTACTCATTGGGATTCATGGGGAAGTTAGAAGCAGGGATTGTTAGTAGAAGATTTTTAATTTAAAAAAAGTCGATCGATGCTGGTGCCAATTCGAAAAGCACAAGGGCAAACCCGCATGCGATTTGCCCCTCTTGCATCAAAGTGTCGGGATCAGATTTGCACTCGCGTTCCCAGCTCGATCACCGCGTTATCCGGCAAGCGGAAAAACTCCACTACCCAGTTCTTCAAGCTGTACGCGTGTATTTTCGCTAACCCAGGGTTCATCAGCAAACTGCACAGTGAGAATTAAATTGCGTTCATGCAACACCTGGTTGTGCTTCAAATTGTGGAGCAATGCCTGGGGCACAGTGGAGCCATCGGCCACCATATAAATCGCCGTGCGCGCGGCACGCTGGATTTCTGTTGGGCGCAAGGTTTGCAAAAAAGGCTTTAAATCCACACCATCGCGATGGATAGTTTGCATCACAATTGCACGGCCGCGCTGCCAGGTACTCATGATTAAAAATAACAGCGCTGCAACGAGGAGCGAGAACCAGCCGCCGTCAAAAAATTTCAGTGCACAGCCGGCAACCAGGAAAATATCCAGCGCGAGAAAAAATAATGTTGCACCCAGCGCGATGGGTAGCGGTAATTTCCAGCGGCCGCGAACCACAAAAAATGTGAGCAGTGTCGTTGTCGCCATAGTGACAGTCACCGCAATACCGTATGCCCCCGCGAGGCCAGAGGAGCTACCAAAAAATAACACCACAGCAATTACACCCAGCAATAACATCCAGTTTACCGCCGGCATATAGATTTGCCCCGCCTCGCGCGCCGAGGTGTGTTGTACAGCCATACGCGGCAAAAAGCCCAATTGAATGGCCTGGCGCGTCATGGAGTAAGCACCGGAAATAACGGCTTGCGATGCAATAATGGCGGCAAGCGTAGCGATAATTAGCGCTGGCCAAATGAGAGTTTGTGGAAATAATTTATAAAACGGATTAGCAATAGCGGCAGGATCTGCCAGGAGCAACGCACCTTGCCCCATATAGTTCAGCGCTAACGATGGCAAAACCAAAAACGTCCAGGCAATTTGAATCGGCTTACGACCGAAATGCCCCATATCGGCATAGAGCGCTTCAGCACCCGTGAGCGCGAGTACAATTGCACCTACCGCTGCAAAAACCAACCAGCCACGCCCCGTCATAAATTGCCAGGCTTCCAGGGGATTTAACGCGGCGAGAATCGCCGGTTGTGCGATTATATGAGCAACACCGGATACCGCCAGCATTAAAAACCACAGAGTGACAATCGGCCCAAATACCTTTCCCATTACCCCCGTTCCAAAACGCTGTACCAAAAATAAACTGATTAAAATCGCCAACGTAATGGGGACAACCAATGGTTTTAGTGCAGGTGTTGCCACCTCCAAACCTTCCATAGCGCCCAACACGGAGATGGCCGGTGTGATAATGCTATCGCCATAAAATAGCGTTGCACCAAATAAACCGATTAATAAAATCCAGCGACGCCAGTTCGATTGCTTACTAACCGTTTGCGCTGCCAGTGCCGTTAACGCAAGTGAACCACCTTCACCGCGATTATCCGCGCGCAAAATTAACAGCACATATTTGAGTGTCACTACCAGCATCAACGCCCAGAAAATGGTGGAGATAGCACCGACAATATGCGCTGCATTCAATGGCACGCCGGTAGCCGGTGCAAAAATTTCTTTCACGGTATAGAGCGGGCTGGTACCAATATCACCATAGACCACGCCGATAGCCGCAAGGCTGAGTGCAGCGAGACTTTGTTTCGCCGGCGAAACGAGTGAAGAGGAGTTGGACGCTTCAGAATCGGAAGCGCTCGCTATTGATGAAGGAGGTGCAGAAGAGTCTGTCATAACAACTACCTGTGAAATATGCAGAGGACAATGAATACACAGGCAGTATGGACAAGGCGATATCAGGATCGCATAAGGATGAAATTCATTACGCAGATTGATGGGTTGAATCAACAGCATCCAACAGCCGATAACCAATACCCGGTTCGGTCAGCAAAAATTCAGGGCGCGCCGGATTTTGCTCCAGCTTTGCGCGCAACTGCCCCATATACAAACGCAAATAATGGGTGTGGTCGCTATATTCCTGACCCCACACAGCCACCAATAACTGGCGATGGTTTACCACCTGCCCGGCACTGCGTACCAGGCGCGCGAGCAAATTAAATTCAGTGGGTGTGAGATGAATGGCTTCTCCCTTTTTAACCACACTGTGGCTCGTCAAATCGATACACAGATCTGCATATTCATAGCGAGTGATGGCCGGGCGAAGATGCGCACCGCGATGCCGCATAGCGACGCGAATGCGCGCTAACAGTTCACCGATACTAAAGGGTTTTACCAAATAATCATCGGCACCAGCATCCAGCAACTGGATTTTTTGTCCATCAGCTTCACGCGCAGAAATAATAATGACCGGCGTGTTCTGGCGGCGACGTAAACGATTTAGCAGCTCACTGCCATCGCCATCGGGCAAACCCAAATCCAGCAGAATTAAATCAAACGCCGGGGTTTTGTGGTCACCGTCCACCTGCGTTTGCGTATAGATTGCATTGGCTTCGGACAAGCTGGCAGCGGTGATAATGTCATAGCCTTCTACCATTAATGCTGAACGCAGGGTTGCGCACAATGCACGATCATCTTCTACCAATAGCACACGCAAACTCATCGATAAACTCCCTGCTTATTGAGCTGGATCTAAAGGTTGCTCGCGCACTGGCAAGCGGCATTCAAAGCGTGCGCCCTGTGCATCAACCCGGTGAATAAAACTACCACCATGCGCCTGGGCGATAGCGCGACAAAGCGCAAGCCCCACACCTGCTCCCGACTGGCGATGATCGCCGCGCTGAAATGTTTCCAGCAATTGTTCAAATTCCGTTTGCATCATTCCGGCACCCTGGTCTGCAACAGCAAGTACCAGATATTGCTGATCGCGCTGCACGATAATAGTTATCGTCGTCTGATCAGGGCTGTATTTAATTGCATTGTCGATCAGATTTTCCAACAACTGCGCCAGCAATAGCGCATCGCCCCAAATCAACGGCAAATCGGCATGCATTTGCGTTTGAATTCGCGCCTGATAGACAACAGGAATCCGCGACAAAACACCGCCAATAATTTCCTCGGCCGATTCCCAATCTGCATTTATCGCGGCACCCACGGCTTTAATTCCATCCAAACGTGCAAGCTGTAACATATTGCTAGTCTGGCGACGCAGGCGATCAGCTTCATCCAGAATACGCTGCGCCAATTGCTGGCGCTGCGTTTCATTCAATCGATCATCCTGCTCAAGCAAGGACGAAGCAGCGCCCATAATTGTCGCAAGTGGTGTGCGATAGTCATGGGAAATGGCAGCGAGAAACGTGTTGCGTAAATGTTGCGCTTGCATTTGGTCGCGCGCGTTTTGCTCGCGCCGCAAAATGTGTTGTCGCTCCAACGCAGCACCCATTTGATCGCACAGAGCTTGTGCCTGCGCAAACCGTTCAGGTTGTTCAATCAGGCCCGCATCTAACATCGTCGCGCCACCCGCTTGGGTTTTTCCACGCAACGGCAAATAAATAGTTGCCAATTCCTGGTAACGCCCGGTGCCCGGCCCTAAAGCCTGGTTGTTATCCCAACAGTAACGCAATGCCTCGCGTTCTTCGTTGGTTAATTGCACTGAATTTAATTGCGCTGAGCGATTGGATAACGCCCCTTCGTCGCTGGCGTTATCTATCGCTACAAAAACCGGAAGTCCGCTGAGTTGCGTCAGCTGTTGTTGTAACTCACCCAACAACTCGGTGGGCTCTTTGGCGTCGCGCAATTGATCACCCCAGCGACGCAGCGCATCGGCCGCATCGGCATGAGCCTGCGCACGATAATTTTGCTCGCGCAGCGACACCATTAAGCCCGCCACAATCGCATTCACTACCAACAGCGCCAGCAACAACAATGCATGCTGGTGCAGATCAATGGCAAATGTCCCGCGCGGCGGCACAAAGGCCCAATTGAAAGCCATCAACGCAATCACACTGGCAATCAACGTCATACTCAGGGGCAACCAGAGCGCAGCAATGGCTGAGGTAAGAACCAGAACCAGGCTGAGATTGGCCAAATCAAAATGCTGATCCATAAACAGCAATCCCACCCAACCCAGAGTCCAAATGGCCAAACCGGTTGCGGAGCGCTGTAAATACTGACGGGAGAGGAATTGGTTCATAGGCGAGAGCTTAGCAGCCTCGCCATTAGGAGGGCATAAGGATTGCGGGAAATTTATTCCCGCTGAAAAATTACAACACCGCCACTATCGCCTTGGCGACGTAATCCATTTTTTCGGTGGTCAGTCCAGCCACGCTGATACGGCTAGTGTCAGTCATATAAATGCTGTAATCGCTTTTTAGTTTACGCACCTGCTCTACCGTTAATCCCAAAAATGAAAACATGCCGCGCTCCTGCGCGATAAAACTGAAATCACGCGCTTGCTGCAACCCGTTTAAGGATTCCACCAGTTGACTGCGTAAACCAGCGATGCGCTCGCGCATTTGGGTGAGTTCGCTTTGCCACACTTGAGTGAGTTCATCGCTGTGCAGAATGATGTCCACGATAGTTGAACCGTGTGCGGGAGGCATAGAGTAAATACCGCGCGCAACGTTCAGCAATTGGCTAAAGCCTGCATCGGCTTGTTGCGTATCGGCAAACACCAGGCTCAGGCTGGCCGCTCGCTCGCGGTACAAGCCGAAATTTTTGGAGAAGGAGTTGGCGACGACCATTTCCGGTACGCGGTTCGCCAGCATGCGCAGGCCGTAAGCGTCTTCTTCAAGACCTTCGCCAAAGCCCTGATAAGCCATGTCCACAAAAGGGATAATCCCGCGCTCTACCAGCACATCAGCCACCTTGTCCCACTGCGCGCGGGTCAGATCCGCACCGCTGGGGTTGTGGCAGCAAGCGTGCAGCAATACCAGATCGCCGCGTGGAATTTCATTGAGGGTTGCCAACATCGCGGTGAAATCGATGCTGTGGCTCGCATAGTCGTAATAGGGGTACTCGCGCAGCTTCAAACCAGCAGAGCCCAACAGCGGAATATGGTTGGCCCAGGTCGGGGTACTCACCCACAAATTTGCACCTGGCTTGGCGCGTTGGATCAGCTCAGCCGCCACACGCAAGGCACCGCAACCACCAGGGGCCTGCACAGTGCGAACACGGCCTGCTTCCACTACCGCATGACCCGCACCAAACACCAGACGGGTTGACGCTTCGTTAGCACCCGGAACACCCGCTGGCGGTGTGTACGCCTTGGTAGTATCGCGCTGGATACGCAACTTCTCGGCCTCAGCCACAGCTTTCATAATCGGGGTAATACCCGCATCGTTCTTATAAACACCCACGCCCAGATCCACTTTATTGGGATTGGAGTCTTTAGCATAGGCAATACTCAGCCCCAGAATGGGGTCGTTAGGCAGCAGGGGCAGAACTTCAAACATGACGGGCTCCGGATTCAAGCGAATACAACACAGGACGTACATCAGACAAGGTGATGGGGGTAAATGCGGCGCGATTATACGCCGAGTTTTGCGCGGCGCACCTAAAAGCCAAAGACTTTTAACCATTCCGGGGCGCTGAATGTGCTAACTTGCCCGGCTTAAGAAAAAGGAACCGGATTATGACGATTGAATGGCAAATCAACCCGCTAAATACCCAACTGATCCCGCAAATACAAAACCATATCGACCAAAAAACCAAACCCTTGGGGGCCCTGGGCCAGTTGGAGGCCCTGGCTCTGCAGATTGCGCTTATCCAGCAGCACAAGCGCCTGAGTATTGAACGCCCATTAATGCTGGTATTCGCGGCCGACCACGGTATCGCCGATGAAGGTGTCAGCATCGCTCCCAGCAGCGTTACCCAACAGATGGTGAAGAATTTCCTCGCCGGCGGCGCGGCCATTAACTGCTTCTGCCGCACCAATCACTTGCCCTTAAAAGTGATTGATGCCGGCATTAAATACGCGATCACCCCGGAGCCCTCTGCGTTAATCAATCAACGTATTGCCGCTGGCACACGCAACCTGGCCCGGGAGCCAGCAATGACCGAGGCCCACGCGCGCCAGGCATTGTTATTTGGTCAATTGCTGGCCGAACAGGAAATCAATGCTGGCTCGAATTTACTCGCCTTTGGCGAAATGGGTATTGGCAACAGCAGTTCCGCAGCAGCGATCCTCGCCGCTATCAGCGGTGAACCCGTAGAAAAATGTGTGGGCTTGGGCACAGGTATTAACCCGGATCAGCTCAGCAAAAAAATAGAATTGGTAACACAAGGCGTTGCGCGTGTGCGCGATAAATCGCCACTGAATATTCTGATTGAACTCGGCGGTTTTGAAATTGGGCAAATTTGCGGCGCAATGCTCGCTACCGCGCAAGCAAAAAAAATCATTTTGGTAGATGGGTTTATCGTCACGGCGGCAGCGTTGCTTGCCGCACACTTTAACCCCAATGCACGCGACTATATGATTTTTGCCCATGAGTCGCACGAAGCGGGGCATCAATTAATGCTGAAATTGCTAAATGCAAAACCGCTGTTGAATTTGGGCCTGCGTTTGGGCGAAGGCACAGGCGCAGCGCTGGCATTGCCGCTGATCCAATCAGCCGTGACTTTTTATAATCAAATGGCGACCTTTGAGAGCGCAGGGGTAAAAGTTTAACCGCCTGATCTAACCAGAGGAGGAACGGATTCCCTTGCAAGACTGTCGGAGACAGGGATGTCGACGACAAGCCTACAGGGATGTATTTACGGCGCGTCTTGCAAGGGAATCCGTTCCTCCGACGTACGAATAAGTATCCATGAAAAACCAACTCAATTTATTTTTTCTCGCACTTGGCTTTTTTAGCCGCATTCCCATGCCTGCCTGGGTGGAATACTCGCCGGAAAAGCTCAATCAATCCAGCCGCTATCTAACACTGGTTGGTTGGTTACTGGGCGCACTGGTCGCTGCTGTATTTTTGGGTGCGCAACAATTATTTCCCGAAACTATTAGCCTGTGGCTGGCAATGGGATTCAGTTTGTTGCTCACCGGCGCTTTCCATGAAGACGGTTTAGCCGATACTGCCGATGGCTTTGGTGGCGCATTTGCGCGCGAGAAAAAACTCGCCATTATGAAAGACAGCCGCATAGGCACTTACGGTGCATCTGCATTGGTCATGGCGTTAATCGGAAAATATTTATTATTAAGCGAAAACAGCGAAATTATTATTGCATTGCTTATCGCCTACCCGCTTTCGCGTGCAACAGCGGTCAGCTTGATTGCCGATATGCAGTATGTGACAGATACCGACACCAGTAAAAGCAAACCCCTCGCGAATCAATTTGGCAGATTTGATTTAAGTATTTTGTTGCTTACCGCCCTGCCCGCGCTGTTATTTTTATCACCGACGCATGCTGCTGTTTTACTCACAGCATTAATAGCAGTGCGCCTGCTGGCAAAGTGGTATTTAAACAAACAAATCGGTGGCTATACCGGCGATACGCTTGGCGCAGTACAACAAGTCAGTGAATTAACAATCTACGGAACGTTACTCGCATTATGATCCAGCTTATTCTTGGCGGAGCCCGCTCCGGCAAATCGCGCTATGCAGAGCAACTCGCCCTTGCCGCACAAAAACCGGTACTGTATATCGCCACTGCCACCGCATCGGACGCAGAAATGGCCGCGCGCATTGCTCACCATCAACAACAGCGCCCCACCGAATGGCGGCTGCGCGAGTGTCCGCTGGATTTAGTTGCCGCATTGAAAGACGAAGCGCAAAAACCGCAAACCATTTTGGTGGATTGCCTGACACTTTGGCTTAACAATCAATTGTTTCACTTTCCCACGCAGGATTTTCTTGCGTTATCCAATTCACTGGCAGAAGCGATTGAATCAGCAACGGCGGATATTATTTTTGTCGCCAACGAGGTAGGCCTCGGCATAATTCCACTCGGTGAAATCAGCCGCACCTTTGTCGATGAAGCCGGGCGATTGAATCAAAAATTAGCGCAAGTAGCTGACAGAGTATTTTTTATTGCCGCAGGACTACCCCTTCAATTGAAATAAAACAATTGGTGGCAGCAAGTAAAGATCTGCGATTAAAAGAGGTACACCGCAATGAGTAAACGCATCATCACCCTGATTCGCCATGGCGCTGTGGATGGCCCCGCTGCGCTTTACGGTCACACAGACGTTGCCTGTAGCGAGAAAGGTCTGAATGAGCTGAACCACAATATTCAAGCGGTGCACGGGTTAAATCCGGTTAGCCACATTGTGTGCTCACCTCTAATTCGCTGTGTGCAGCCAGCAAAAGCATTTTCACTTGCACAACAATTGCCGCTGCAAATTATCGACGACCTGAAAGAAATGAACTTTGGTCACTGGGATGGAATTCCCTTTGACTATTTCACCGAGCAGCACTGGCAGGCCATAAGCCAATTCTGGGAAACACCGGCAACAGCCCATGCGCCGAATGGCGAAGCATTGCAACAATTTGCCGAGCGGGTGATTCGCAGCTGGCAACAAATCCACAGCAATACCAGCGCAGAACACCAATTGGTGATCTGTCATGGCGGTGTGATACGAATTATTGTCGCGCACCTACTCAACCTGGATTGGCGCAATGCCAGCTTGTTCCGACAACTGAATATTGATTATGCAAGTCAAACACGCATTGAGATTGCAGATCATCCCGCAGCATTGCCGACCATCAGTTATATCGGCACTAAAGCCTAGCGACCGTTATAAACTATTTAACTTTTATCAGATGTACCGAGAGCCGTGTGAACAACCAAAACGAAATGCAACAACTACTGCCTGACCACAATCAAAGTCTGGTCGCGCGAACCTTAATTGAGTGGAAACAACTCGCGTTACTGGGTGCACCAATTTTAATAGCACAATTGGCACAGATGGCCAATGGCGTTATCGACACAGTAATGGCCGGCCATGCGAGCGCAGAAGATTTAGCGGGTGTCGGCATAGGTACCAGCTTATGGGTGCCGACGCTGTTATTTTTTGCCGGTATTCTGGGGGCTATGCAACCCACTATTTCGGGGCATCGCGGCGCCGAAGAATGGCAAAAAATTATGCCCACTTGTTGGCAGGGAATTTATATTTCGCTCGCCGCCATGGTGTTAATGATTCTATTGTTAACCCATTTGCAGCCAGTACTTGAATTATTGCAGTTAGATGAAAAAACGGCGTACATTGCCGATGGCTATTTAAAAGCCTTTTCCTGGGGCGTGCCTGCACTTTTATTATTAACCGCACTGCGCGGTTTAACCGACGGCCTGGGACACACCCAGGTGATTATGTTTTTCTCGTTACTGAGCACCCTGCTCAATTTACCACTCAATTATATTTTTATTTACGGTTTCGATTTCGGTGTTTTTCAATTACCCGCCATGGGGGGTATAGGCTGTGGCTGGGCCACCAGTATTGCCAACTGGGTTGCTACCATCGCACTATTAATTTATTTAAACACCAACCGCATTTACCAACAATATCACTTGCTCACCAATTGGGCTGCACCTGCAAAAGATGAAATAAAACGCCTGTTAAAACTTGGTCTGCCCATAGGATTCAGCAGCTTTATTGAAGTCAGCATGTTTTGCATGATTGCTTTGTTTCTTGCGCCGCTGGGTGCGCAAACCATCGCAGGCCATCAAATCGTATTGAATCTGATCTCGCTGATTTTTATGTTACCGCTGAGCATCTGCATGGCACTCACGCTACGCATCAGTTTCCTGGTGGGCGCGCAAGACCAGAAGGAGGCTCGCCTACTCGCCCGCAGCGCCTTGTTACTGGCAGCCGTTATAGGTTGCACCAATGCATCGATTTTATTTTTAGGCCGCGACTGGCTTGCCAGCCTTTATACATCAGACGTGGCAGTACAAAAAATTGCCGCGCAATTATTTGTATTAGGTGCAATATTCCAAATCGCCGATGTAATCCAGGTGACGATGATGGGCGTGCAACGCGGCTACAAAGATACAAAAATCCCCATGATGATTATGCTGGTCTCTTTTTGGGGAATTTCACTACCACTGGGCTACACCCTTACCTTCAAAGACTGGATCACCGCCCCCATGGGCGCGCCCGGCTTCTGGACGGCATTAATTGTTGGATTAGTATGCGCCGCGACTTTGTTAACGGTTAGGATGTTTAGGTTTAGAGCTGCATAAAATGCGCAGCGGTGCTTGAGCGACTTGTTATGCATTTTTTAATGCGCCCAGGCTAAAGCCTTTAATTATTGCTGTTGATCATAACCTGCGAATGGGCTGTATAAAAGCAGCCCCTTACCAGCTAGTGCTTCTAAAATTTGGCTTTGTTTCGGATAATAATTTGGCGTGTCCGCCCAAGCACTTTCAATGAATGAGTCCCATTGATGAGGGTTTAATTGATCAATTTTTCCCTTTATTTCTATGATTTCATAGCCGTTGGACGCAATGTAATTGACGATTTTTTTAAGGCTAGTTCAGGATCAGCGCCAGATGCAAAAAATGTTACAAATGCTCCGAGCCAGCCTGGTGGCATTTCGGTATTTGTGCCCCTACTTAAATGAAATGTAACTCTGTACAAGTTTTCAATTTCGAGTGCTTTATTTTTTTTCAGAAATTCAAACATGTTTCCTACTTATATGCATAACGAAGCCGTAGAAAAACCCAATAACTACTGAATTTAACCACAGCCAATTGATTAATAATTAATTGGCTAACTTTGCCTAACTATTCTTGGATTTTC
>JAGKXA010000398.1 GCA_021151615.1 Cellvibrionaceae bacterium
CCTCATCGTATACGCTTTGGGAAATGCAAATACCATCGGCGACGGCGAGCGGTTCAAGGCGCGCGGCGATATTGACTGCATCGCCAAATACCGCGCCTTCGCGCAGCATGACTTCGCCTTTATTCAGACCAATTCGAGTTTGCAAACGGGGAAGTTTTTTATCGCGCGCTTCATTAAACGCAAGCAAATGTTGCTGGATGGCGATAGCCGCCGCGACGGCAGAAGTGGCGGTATTAAAGCGCGCGAAAATCGCATCGCCGACAAACTCCACCAGTTGCCCGCCTTGCGCTTCAATGTGCGAGAGCAAAATTTTGCGGTAATCGCCCAGCATTTCCACCGCCAACGACTCATTGCGCCCCATAAGGCGTGAGTAGCCAACGATGTCGGTGAACATCAGCGTTTGTTCACAGTGTTGAGTCGAATCGACGCCCATAGTGCAGTCGGCTCTCCGTGCGATAGCGTTAAATGGTTAATGAATAATCGAATTATGATCCTTGCCGCAAAAAATGGCTTGATCGAAGCGCGTGATTATTGTGGAGCGAGGCGACAATAACAAGCAATCGCTTCAGGATTGTGCGATTCGAGAGGTGATCCACAAGTTTTTGAGGAATTCAGCGCCAAAATTAGGCGGACTCTATCTGCTGAGGTTATGATTCAAATCGCCAATCAACCCACAAGAAGCCAACACCATGTTAGAGAACGTCAGCTTATTTGCCGATGTTCCGCCCCATTATTTGGCGGAACTGGAAAAACTCAGTGTGATGCGCAAGTACCCCAAGAACACTGTACTGGTCACGGAAGGCGACGAATCTACCCACATGTACATCATCCGCAAGGGTACGGTGAGTGCATTTTTAAATAATGAAGATGGCCGCCAGGTCAATTTAAATTACATGCATGAGGGCGATTATTTTGGCGAGCTATCGCTCATTGATGGCAAACCGCGCTCTGCATCGGTGATGACCATTAGCGATTGCGAAATTCTGTTAGTGTCGCGCGCCAGTGTGCAGGATTTAATGCACAAACATCCTGAGTTTGCGATGAGCTTGCTGTGTGAAGTCACTCGCCGTGTGCGCGACCTGACCGACAGCGTAAAAGATATGGCACTGCTGGATGTGTATGGCCGCGTTAGCGCTGCCTTGGAAAAACTCAGCGACGAAAATAAACGCATCCACAATCCCAAAGTCACTCATCAGGATATCGCCAATATGGTCGGCTCATCGCGCGAGATGGTGAGCCGCATCATGAAGCAATTATTAATTGGCGAATATATCGAGCAGTGCTCGGGCTATATTGAAATTAAAAAGCCGCTGCCGCGCTATTGGTAATATTTTTACCCCCCCCCCTCTTTTTCAAAGAGGGGGGAAGAAACCAAATCCCTCCCGACCTCCCTTTACAAAGGGAGGAGTTTGGTTCCCCTCTTTGGAAAAGAGGGGTTAGGGGAGATTAAACGATTAACCAAACAACCCGGAGCCGTGCAGCCACTTCATTAATTGGGGCATGGGCAACGCACCGGATACGCGCTGCACTTCTTTGCTGTGATGAAACAAAATCAAGGTGGGAATACTGCGAATATTCCAACGCTGACCAATGCTGGGCACAGCTTCAGTATCTAGTTTGGCAAAGCGAAGATGCGGTTCCAAACGCGCCGCAGCTTCTTCAAATACCGGCGCAAAACTTTGGCAGGGGCCGCACCAGGGCGCCCAGCAATCCACCAACACCGGAATGTCATTATGTTCCAGCGTATTAGCCACATTACCGGGATTTAACTCCATAGGCTTACCGTTAAACAAAGGGCGCTTGCACTTGCCGCAATTGGGCTTATCTTCCAGACGCTCACCCGGCAAACGGTTAGTGGCAAAGC
>JAGKXA010000158.1 GCA_021151615.1 Cellvibrionaceae bacterium
GAAAGACGAAGGTGTTGAGTACCTGTTCGGCTATCCAGGCGGCGCTGCCCTGCATATTTACGATGCCATCTTTCGTCAAAACGACGTTAAACACATTCTCGTTCGCCACGAGCAAGCCGCGACTCATGCTGCCGATGCCTATTCGCGCTCAACCGGCAAAGTCGGTTCAGTGCTAGTGACGTCTGGCCCAGGCGCAACCAATGCTATTACTGGTATTGCGACGGCATACATGGATTCCATTCCGATGGTAGTGATTTCCGGTCAGGTGATGAGTCACCTGATTGGTGAAGACGCCTTCCAGGAAACCGATATGGTGGGAATTTCCCGCCCGATCGTGAAGCATAGCTTCATGGTGAAACACGCCAGCGAAATTCCAGAAATCGTTAAAAAAGCGTACTACATTGCGGCGACCGGTCGCCCTGGCCCGGTAGTTATCGATGTCCCTAAAGACGTGACCAGCCCGCTGTATACCTTCCCTTATGAATATCCCGAGAAGGTAAAAATGCGCTCTTACAACCCGGCTACGCGCGGTCACTCCGGGCAGATTAAAAAAGCGGTGCAATTGCTGCTCGGCGCCAAGCGCCCGATGATCTACACCGGTGGTGGTGTAGTGCAAGGCAACGCCTCACATCTGCTGAAAGAGATGGTAGATCTGCTCAATTACCCGGTAACCAATACGCTGATGGGCCTTGGAGCTTATCCGGGCACTGGCAAAAACTTCCTCGGTATGTTGGGTATGCACGGTACCTACGAGGCCAACACAGCCATGCATCACAGCGATGTGATCCTTGCTGTGGGCGCACGTTTTGATGATCGCGTCACTAACGCCGTTAGCAAGTTCTGCCCCAACGCAAAAATTATCCACATTGATATAGATCCTGCATCGATTTCCAAAACCGTGGTTGCCGATGTGCCTATCGTCGGTGCGGTGGATAGCGTGCTCACCGAAATGCTCGCGCTGATTAAAGAAGGCAGCGAAAAGCCGGATGCGCAAGCGCTGGCCGCCTGGTGGGAACAAATTAATGAGTGGCGCGAACGCCACGGCATTTACACGCAAAACCGTTTTGATACCACTGGCGATAAAATCAAACCGCAAGAAGTTATCCAGGCAATTTGGGAAGTTACTAAAGGCGATGCCTATGTAACTTCTGATGTAGGCCAACACCAAATGTTTGCCGCGCAATACTATCGCTTTGATAAACCACGTCGTTGGATCAATTCTGGTGGCCTTGGCACTATGGGTTTTGGTTTGCCGGCGGCTATGGGAGTGCAGGTAGCGCATCGCGATGCAACCGTAGTGTGTGTCACCGGTGAAGGTTCGATTCAAATGTGTATTCAGGAATTATCCTGCTGTACGCAATATCACCTGCCGGTAAAAATTATTTGCTTGAACAACCAGGCACTCGGCATGGTTCGCCAATGGCAAGACATGCAGTACTCAGGTCGTTACGCTGAAAGTTTATATGAAGATTCCCTGCCGGATTTCATCAAGCTTGCTGAAGCCTACGGCCATGTTGGTATGCGTGTCACCAAGCGCGAAGAACTGAAACAAAAATTGGAAGAATGTTTTGCGTTGAAAGATCGTGTTGTATTTATGGACATCATGGTCGATCAATCCGAACACGTTTACCCAATGCAGGTTGCCCAGCAATCCATGCGCGATATGATCCTGAGCAAAACGGAGCGCACATAAGATGAGACGTATTATTTCTGTTCTTCTGGAAAACGCTCCCGGTGCACTCTCGCGTGTTGTTGGTTTATTTTCCCAGCGCGGTTACAACATTGAATCACTCACTGTTGCCCCAACGGAAGATCCAACGCTCTCGCGTTTGACCCTGACCACGATTGGCGATGATCACAAAATCGAACAAATCACCAAGCACCTCAATAAATTAATTGATGTGGTAAAGCTGGTGGATTTAACCGAAGGTTCGCACATTGAGCGCGAACTGATGTTGATTAAAGTCAAAGCCTCAGGCGCACAGCGCGCGGAAGTAAAACGTTGCGTGGATATTTTCCGCGGCCAGATCGTGGATGTAACCAGCACGCTCTACACCATCCAGATTACCGGCGCGAGCGACAAGCTTGATGCATTTCTGCAAGCCGTTGGCGATGCCGCGATCATTGAAGTCGTACGCACTGGTGTGTGTGGTATTTCGCGTGGTGAGAAGGTGTTGAGTTTGTAATCGAAAGATCTAAATGATTCCGATGACATTTTTTGTTTTCGTTTGATGCAATAGTTGATTTTGAAATCTCCGGACGCTAGAGTCCAATCGCAGGATTGGATTCTACTATGGAGAAAAGAAATGAAAAAAATTTTGGCTGCGGTATGTTTATTGGGTTGCTCGATGGGGGCTAACGCGTTGAACATTATTTGGAACCCCCCAGTATTTCTTTATACAGATACAAAGGAATATTGGTTCAACGGAGCGCCTGGTGAGTATTGCAAAGTGATTGTTTCAATTGATTATTATCTTGGCGCGCAACCTGTAATGCGTACGGGAATGGTTTGTGTGGGAGGCGTATAGAATAACCTCAATCAGAAAGTTCTTCTAATTCGAAGCTCACTATGAATAAATATACATATTTAGGGTGCTTGTCACTTGTTGTGATTGGCACCTTTTTTATTGGTAAGTTACAACGGAGTTCACAATTCTATGATGCTGGCGAGGTTGAGCCAGTTATGTTGGAAATGGAGTCTGCATCAAGTCCTCCACATTCATCTAATTTACATGTTGAAGTCCGCTCATCCAAAATGTTTGCAGCAAGTTCGACTTCCACAGGTCTTGCGCATAATGAGGAAGAATTGCTGCCATTCTCTAGAGAAATTATGGAGCGTGAGATTTCCCTGTTAAAGAAACTGACAGAAAAATATGGTGAAAAACTCGATCTGGATCAGATTGCCGATAAAAACTTCTTAAGTGAACCTTATGCTGGCGATGAGGGGCGGAGGAAAGAATCAATACTATCTGAGCTGTTTTTAACCTCAAGAAGCTTGCAGGTTTATAACCTGAAATCAATCGAGTGTAGGGCGCGCCATTGTCGTCTTGAACTTTTTTATCAAAATAAAAAAGATGTTGAATTTGCCTTATCAGATGTTTCCGGCGCGATAGAAAATGGAGGGTATCAATCTTTATTTAAGGGGGCACGACAAAACACTTTTTCGAGGAAAGAATCGATTATTAGTATTTATCTTGCAGATAATTTCGGCTCATCTCTTTACTCTGAGGAGGACCTTAAATGAAAAAGGTTGCGTTGCTATTAATCGCGGGGGCTTTATCCTGGGCGACTGGTCGTTATTTGGGGGAAGAGCCAAAGCCTTCAGCGCAAAGCCTTGCTGATTCAGCGCTTCCATCTGAAGCTTCGTCGCTGAGTGATTCCTTTGGAGAAAGTAATTCGAGTTTGAAGTCGCTATCAAGGAGTAGTCAATTAAGTGTTGTGCAAAAAGCGGAACCTCAGATGGCAGCTTATGTTGTCGCTGATACAGCAAGTGAAAATGGGGGCGTCAGTTCAGCTGTTTCTTTGGAGGTAAGTTCAAATCCGCTTGCCAAGGAAACAATTTTGTTGCCTAAACAATTTGCGGCAGAGGCTGTTGACTATTCATGGGCTCAAAATCAAGAGCGTATGTTGCTGGATGGAATCAGCACTGATGAAGCTTTTAGGAATTATGATTTGGGGTCTGTGGTTTGCAAGACCAGTGTTTGCCAAATTAACTTTAATTTAACAGCAAGCAAAAGTCAGAAATTCGATATCAGTAGCAAAATTATGCGTTATTTAGTGGTAAATGGTTCCGCTGGTTCTCAAACCAATATTATGGCGCTCTCAGGGGATAACGAAGGTGTTACGAGTTTCTATCTAAAGGTTCCGAGAACAGAAAATTAAGTTTGGTTATTTTTATTGGTGTCGGGCACCAATAAAACGTTCTGTTAGCCCTGTAGGGTTTCAGTTTCTTCGGCAATTCTCTTTTCATCTCTTGTATAAAAAAGGGATTTTTCCCCTGCGATAACTCCGGCAGGCCATGCAGATGCTTTTGCGTTGTCTGCCATGGTTGGTAATGGAGAGTGAGAGAGGGGGTTTATAACTAAATATTTTAGAGAATGAATCTCGTTAATTTTGGCGTCAGCTGTTAGTATGCATTTGGTCCGGGCAATACCTTAGACCGTAACAATACTAACTAAACATGGATGCTTTTCTATGAAACTTCTTGTTATTCCTTTCCTTGCGCTTTTTAGTTTGAACCTTTTTGCACAAGAGCCCCCAGCTGCTGAACAACCGCAAATTACTGCTGAAGAATTTCTCCAATCCTTAAAGCCGCAATCTGGCAACATCACTCTGCCCAATCAGGTAGCAACCATTAATTTGAAAGAAGGCTTTCAGTATCTATCGCCCGAAAGCACGGAAAAATTATTGGTGGATGCCTGGGGTAATCCGCCGGGTAATGAAACCTTGGGGATGATTATTCCTACCAGCGTCAGCCCTTTGGCTGCCGAAGGTTGGGGGGTGGTGATTACTTATGATGAAGATGGCTACGTCAGCGATGAAGATGCAGACAGCATCGATTACACAGATTTGCTGAGTGATATGAAAGGAGAATCGGCTGCCGCTAACGAAGAGCGTAAGAAGCAGGGGTATGGTTCCATGCTGTTGATCGGTTGGGCTGAGCCTCCGCACTATGATCAAAATACGCATAAATATTATTGGGCAAAAGAATTCTCTACCGATAATGCTGGTGAGAATTCGCTGAATTACAACATTCGTATTTTGGGGCGCAAGGGTGTATTGGTGTTGAATGCTGTTGCTGGCATGAATCAAATCTCTAACATCAAAATGCAAATGCCGGAGCTGTTGTCGGTGACTGAGTTTACACCGGGCAACCGCTATCAGGACTTTAATGCAGACACTGATCATGTAGCCGAATATGGATTGGCTGCGTTGGTTGCAGGTGGCGTTGCCACCAAGATGGGGCTCTTTGCCAAACTGGCTGCGCTCTTTGTTGCGTTTAAAAAATTCATTATTATCGGTGCGGTAGCGCTCTTCGGTTTGCTTGGCAAGTTGTTTAGCCGTAAATCAAATAACTAATTGCTGATTTCGTCGTATTATGGAAAAAGCCGAATCCTGCAGGTTCGGCTTTTTACTTTCTGTAGTGGAAATTGGGGTATTAATGAATAAACCGTTTATTGATTTCTCCGCACCAGCTTATGAAGTCGCTCCTCAATTAATCGGCTGCGAATTTTTAGTGGATGGTGTGGGTGGAATTATTGTGGAGGTTGAAGCTTATGATCAATCCGAGCCCGCTTCGCATACATTCACCGGGAAGAGTCAGCGCAATGCCGCTATGTTTGGTGAGCCGGGTTGCGCTTATGTTTATCGCTCCTATGGGATTCATTGGTGTTTGAATTTTGTGTGTTCGCCCGCAGGGCACGGAGCAGGTGTTTTAATCAGGGCAATTCAACCAACTCAGGGGTTGGAAAAAATGCGTGATCGTCGTGGAGTTGAATCGCAAAAATTACTGTGTTCTGGCCCGGGGCGAGTAGGGCAGGCATTGGAAATTGTTCACGCATTTAATGGGCGATCCCTCGCACAGAAGCCATTTCAATTATTACCTGCTATTGGGGCAGTTGATGTGGTTTGTGGTCCACGTATTGGTATTTCCAAGGCAATCGAATTGCCCTGGCGCTTTGGTTTGGCTGGCTCACCGTTTGTAAGTAAACCGTTTCGCTAGTGTTTTCTTTGGGTTTCACTCAATACAATTCGTACGCTGGATATGCAATGACTATCTTCATTTGGATTTTATAGTTGGATCTGGCAAATATCCTGCACAGAAAAGCAGCTGAAGCTAAGCGATTTTGTTGTTGCATCGAAATCAAAAGGTTTTTCAGTGTAGGGGTTTTTATACGTTGAAGACCGAATCGCTGCCGGCCACTCCTTCTCTGCAATCGTTTTTAGTTCCAGTTGTAATGCAACCATTCCGAAGATTCCGGCTAAATCATGCGCGCGGCCAATATAGGAGGCATATTGCCAATTTTTAGCGAGATTAATTTTTCCGCCGAGGTTGTAAGGGTTAAAGCGAGAGAATGGCAGCGCAGGTGTAGGATTTTGCGCTTGTTCATAGAAAGCCATGGCGGATAGTCGGTTGAGAGCAAAGGCCGGTTTTAAGGTTTGGCGATAATGCCAGTTAGTTAATGCAACTGGCTGGGTGAGCATCCATAAAATTGTGGATTCCCCTGCGGGAATTTCTTTGGGTGCTGACTGCCAGTTTTCCGCACTGAAACGCAATTCAGTCGTAAGTGCTGTTTCCATATCGACTTCCTTTCTGGTCAGTGGTTTCAGCAAGTTTTGCAGTCGCTCTACTTTGGTGGGCGACAGTTCTTGCTCTTGGCTTAATGCATAGGAGAGTGCAGTTAAATTTCTACGCAAACTCGCAAAAGCAACAACTCGCCCCAGCAGGGTTTGATTGCCGGTGAGAGCCATGCGCCAGAAGTGCATATCGGCTTCACTGTTTAGGATCAGCCCGTCCAGCCCCTGCTCCAGATAAGCTTTTGCCTGGCTTAACTTGCCCAACTGCATGATCAGATAATAATTGGGCACCGGTGAGGTGTAATCCATTAAACGAAAATCCTCAATCAGGTGCGGCAACTGAATGATTTGGTTGTAACGTGCCAGTTGGGCAATCAGCCTCGGGTGGGTGACCGGTGTTGCTTTTACGTCGGCAATGAGTTGCTTGAAACATTGATTGCTCTCGCGAGGGTTGCAGTCGGCGGCGGGATAAGTGGTCAACCATTCAGCGTCCCAATTTTCAGATCCGTAAAGCGCGTTTTTTTCGGTGTCGGTTAAATGGGCAAATTGTCCTTGCGCGTGTTTCGCGCGTAGGGTTTGCAACACATTTTTACCCACCACATCCGGAGCTTTGTCGGTTGCTGCGGCTAGCCCATAAAGTGCGAAAATGGCGTTGTCCTCAATATCGGCATTGGGGGGAGTGCGCAAACGTTCACTAATTTCCGGCAATAATTGTTCATCAAAAATTGCCAGGTTAGGAATGAACACAATACCTAGTGCCAGCCCAACAATGACGGCGAGACGGGTAATTATTTTAACGAATAGTGATTTGGTGTTACTCATGAATTTCTCCTCGGCGAACGACACTTTAACTCTCGCACAGGTTTGATAACAGCAGCTGAGGAAAACCTCCGCAAAACCCCGGCGCACTCGATCCTCATTTTGCGCGGGGCGCTAACTTGCTAAACTGCTGCCATGACTAACAATAACCACATGCTATTTAATTGTGCAGCGCTTGAGTTTGATCTTGCGTTGGGCACGGTAAAAAATGCCTCGGGCGAGATCCAGCGCTTAAGTCCGATCAACTTAAAACTCCTAGCCTATTTGTTTGCGCATCAGGGCAAGGTGATTGGCCGTGCAGAACTATTCGATGCTATCTGGCCCAATCAAATTGTTAGTGATGATGTATTAACCCGTGCGGTATCCGATGTACGTACCCAATTGGCCAAGCTGGACGCCTCAATAAAATTTATTGAGACCTTGCCCAAGCGTGGTTATCGCTGGGCAGTTGAAGTGAGTGAGGTGAGCCTTTCAAGTGCTTCTGCGTTATCAGACTCGGTAGTGCCTCTTTCGCAGGAGCAGCGGACTCGCTCATCCGCGCGCGCGACCTTGCCAATCGTTAATGCTTTGCTGACCTTGGGTTCTGCTCTATTGTTAGCCGGCGTAATTATGTGGGGAATCGGGCAATCGATCGCAAACCAGATCTCTATTGCGGTAATGCCGGTGAGTGTTGATCGCCCACAGTTAAATGCAGTTGCACACTCTGTCGATGACAGTCTGATGCGCATACTGCGCAAAAATCCGCACCTAAAAATTCTGTCAAAGTCGGCTGTGGATTCGCGTCCGCAAAATCCTTTTCCTTATTTTTTTAGTGAGTTTGGCGCGCGCTGGGTTATCGAGAGTCGGGTCAGTGACTTGGATGGAATCAATCGGGTGGCGTTAAGCTTGGTGGACGCGCGCACGGGCGTGGAATTGCGCAGTACCAGTTTTGATATGACCAGCCCCGTCGAATTTTCGGCCAAGCTTGCAAAGCAATTAGAAACTTATTGGTTAGTAGATGAGGTGAATTACTAACCCTGCTGTTGAACCGAAATTACTTCTCGTTTGCCAGCTGCAGCCAAAACGCCTTCACTATCGGACTTTTCAACCGCTTCTCCATCACACAAATACCTGTGTCGTAAGGGCCGAGATCCGGTTGCGGGTAGTAACGTTTTACTTTGTCGGCGAGCGGGCTGTTATCTACTACGATTTGCGGGGCAACGCCCACACCAAACCCCAGGCTCACCATGCTGACTATCGCCTCGTTGCCTTTTACCTCCGCGTAAATATTTGGCTTGATGCCTTGCGAATTAAACCAGCGATCCAGTCGTTCGCGCGCTAAGCCTTCCTCGGGGATGATCACCGGAATTTCGTCCCAGCTTTTGCCTTGCCAGTCTTCATTGTTTGCAGTGATAAAAACTAATGGCGAGCTGTTGATCGGTTTGAAACTGATGCCTACCGGTAATTTGTCCGGCTTGGCGGCAATCGCAATATCTTCTTCGCCTGCCAGGATTCTCTCAATGGATTGTGCCGGGTCGCCGGTGTGGAGTTTGATGGCAATGCCTGGATGCTTGACGCGAAACTCGGTGAGGATTTCATAGAGGAAGCTGTAGCTGGCGGTGACCGAGCAGTAGATGCTGAGTTGGCCGCGCAGTTGATCGGCCTGTGCGATTAGGGATTCCTGGTAGGTTTCCCACTGCTGGATGACTTCTTTGGCAAACATCAGAAATTGCTCGCCTTCATGGGTGAGGACTACCGAGCGGTTGTCGCGAACAAATAAATGAATACCCAAATCGTCTTCCAACTGTTTGATATTACGGCTCAAGGTGGATGGGCTGACATGGCAGCTGGCAGCGGCGCGGCCGAAGTGCAGGCTGCTTGCAAGAGTGCAGAAGAGGCGGAGTTTGTTGATATCCATAGGGGCTGCTAATAGCTGTGTTGCATAAACTGAAATATTGAATTGCGAATATATCATTTTACGCGATGCTGGTGTTTCTCTACACTGGCCGCCTTTTAATCGGTCGGGCTTTGGTGTGTTATCAGGTTCCGGCAATCATCATCCTTTAAGGAGTCTGCTATGCACGTTTATTACGATAAAGACGCTGATCTTTCTATCATCCAAGGCAAAAAAGTAGCCATCATCGGTTACGGTTCACAAGGTCACGCTCACGCGTGTAACCTGAAAGATTCAGGCGTTGATGTGGTTGTTGGCCTGCGTACCGGTTCTGCGACTGTAAGAAAAGCAGAAGCCCACGGCTTGAAAGTAACTGACGTTGCGACTGCGGTTAAGTCTGCAGACGTGGTTATGATCCTGACTCCGGACGAGTTCCAATCAAAGCTCTACAAAGAAGAGATCGAGCCAAACATCAAGCAGGGCGCTACTTTGGCCTTCGCCCACGGCTTTGCGATTCACTACAACCAAGTGGTGCCACGCAAAGATTTGGACGTGATCATGATCGCGCCAAAAGCACCTGGCCACACTGTGCGTTCTGAATTCGTACGTGGTGGCGGTGTACCTGATCTGATCGCGGTATTCCAAAACGCATCAGGCAAGGCGAAAGATACTGCTCTGTCATACGCATCAGGCGTAGGTGGCGGCCGTACCGGTATCATCGAAACTACTTTCAAAGACGAAACTGAAACCGACTTGTTCGGCGAGCAAGCGGTTCTGTGTGGCGGCGCGGTTGAGCTGGTAAAAATGGGTTACGAAACCCTGGTTGAAGCAGGCTACGAGCCAGAAATGGCTTACTTTGAGTGCTTGCACGAATTGAAGTTGATTGTTGACCTGATGTTCGAAGGCGGTATCGCCAACATGAACTACTCAATCTCTAACAACGCTGAATACGGCGAATACGTGACTGGCCCTAAAGTGATTAACGAAGAGTCGCGCAAAGCTATGCGTCAAGCGCTGAAAGACATCCAGACTGGCGAATACGCCAAGAAATTCATCCTGGAAGGTCAAACCAATTACTCATCAATGACTGCTGCCCGTCGTAACAATGCAGCTCACGGTATTGAAGTAGTTGGTGCCAAATTGCGTGCGATGATGCCTTGGATCCAGGCCAACAAAATCGTTGATCAAACCAAGAACTAATCTGGTTTTGACCTCGATAAAAAACGCGGCCCAGGCCGCGTTTTTTGTTTGTGACTGTGTAAAATGGCGCTCCCGTAATCGGAGATGCATCTATGAGTCAGCAGGATAACGAATCATCCAAACAGGATCCCGTCGATAATGAGGGGCCCTTGCCTTTTGGTGATCTGGTAGAAGAAGTTTCTGAGGGTGGCAAAAAAGTTCGCCATCGCGGGGTTTATCTCCTTCCAAATCTGTTCACCACGGGGGCGTTATTTGGCGGCTTTTACGCCATAGTCTCAGCCATGAATGGCAATTTCACCCATGCCGCTATAGCCATTTTTGTTTCTATGTTGCTTGATGGTATGGATGGTCGTGTTGCGCGTATGACTAATACCCAAAGTGCATTTGGTGAGCAGTACGATAGTCTCGCAGATATGGTTTCCTTTGGTGTGGCGCCGGCGTTGGTGGTTTTTAGTTGGGTGTTGCAAGATTTGGGGCGCTGGGGGTGGGCTGCGGCGTTTATCTATATGGCT